>CAXMLU010000407.1:0-7069 GCA_964194255.1 uncultured bacterium | reverse complement strand
GTCGGGAGATTTTAATAAGGGGGGGGGAGGGTTTTGTCCGCGTTGCCAAAGTTGGCGTTCACAAACCTCCCCCCCCCGCCGATGGCCACCACCGTTCCGCTGCCCTGGCGGCGAACGAGCACGAACGCGCCGCCGCCCTCGGTGAAGCACGCGGTCTCGCCTGTCGCAGGCCGGAATAGGACACCACCCGAGGGGTCCACACGGTCAACCGTCTGAAAGGCCGGCACCGCGCAGCGCCGGTCGAGCAGATCCGACACGCCCGCGCCGGTGACCAGCTGGCCGCTTTCGCGGAACGGCGTGGCGCCGCTGAGATCGGAGTTGGGATCGGCGACGACGAGCGTGCCGCCCTCCTGCACCCACGACCGCAGCTGCGTCCGCGCTGCCCGGGAAAGGAAATCGTGGAGCACGAGCACCGTGCCCCCGCTGGTGGTCGGGACGGCCTGACTCACCCGGACGTCGGTTCCAAGGGCCTGCAGAAGCAAGACCAGCGCCTTGGTGCCGTCGGGCTTGGTCGAGGCCGGATCAAGCGGTGACCCGGCGCCCCCGGGAGCACCTGCCACCAGCGCGACAAGCAGCACGGCCGCGCCCACCACCGCGACGGTGGCCGGTCCACGGCGGTTGCGGACGGGTGTCTCGCTCACCGCTCGGCCGCCGCCGTCAGAACCTCGTTGGCCAGGTCGCGGAAGCGGTCCGTGTCCTCTGCTTCCCCCAGCCGGTGCCCGTACCAGGCCCGCTCGAACAGGTCGCTGGCGCCGGCGAATGGCGGCGCGGCGGTGGGCACGCTGCTCGCCACAAACGCGCGGTACTCACCGGTCGTCCGGCCGGGGATCTCCTCGATGAGCCCATCCGCGGCCAGCTCGGCCACCAGCGCCCGGTACCGGCAGCGCACAGCGTCGCGCCACTCCCCGACCCGCTCGTGCTCGACCGCTTCTCTCAGCCAGTCCCTCGCCGGCCGGCCCGTCTCGACGTCGACAGCCGGTCGGATGCTCGGATCGGGACGCAGGCTTCGCGAGTATCTCGTAAGAACCACGATGAGGCCGATGGCGGCCAGCACCAGGATGGCGATGCCGACGAACGAGCCAGCCCCGCCGTTGGCGACGCCGGAGAGGAGTTTGGCGATCTGGCGGAGGATCCAGGCGACTGCCCGGTCGTAGAAGGGTTTCGGTGCGACTCGGAACTGCCGTTCCGCCAGGATCTGGCGGGCTAACCGCCTGATTCGTTCGGGGTCCTGGGTGGGGACGCCGAGATCGAAAACCGATGCGGCCCGGCTCAGCGGTATGCCTCGGCTCGCTCCAGACCGGAGGCCAGGATTTGCAGATCGAGACCTTCCTGGCGGAGGCGGGCGTCGAAATAGAACAGCGTGGCCACGCTGCCCGCGAGGGACCAGCTGACGAAGACCGAGAGGATGTTGCCCATCGCAAGCAACAACCATCCCCAGTGGCCCAAGCCGACGAGGGCGAGCACCGCCAAGGGGAGCAACCCGACGGAGTAGCCGAGCACCGATGCGACGATCCCGGTGAGGAGGAGCGTTCCGATCGTCGGCCACAAGCGCGGGGACATCAGCCTCCACGACCGGCGGATCCCGGCCATCGGCCCGAGATCCTCGATGGCGATGGCCGGAGAGACTGCGACGCTCACCGCCATCACGATAAGCCCCGGTAAGAACATGAAGATGAATCCGGCGAACTCGAGGATGTGGACAAGCACTGCGGCCAGGATCAGTGGCACGCCTCGCCGGAGGGCCGTGCGCAAGCCCTCGCTCGCCGGCGCATCCCGGCCGAAGTACGTGGCGCCCACCACCCGACTGATAGCACCACCGGCCAGCGCCAGGCCCATCCACCCGAGCAGACGCAGGAGCGCCGTGGTCGCGAAACTGGGCCCGCCCGAGGACTGCGAGGTGCTGCGGGCAAGTGACGGGTCGCTCAGAATCCCGAGCAGGCTCTGGCCGCCGAGGGTGTGACGGCTGGCATACGCGCTCACCATTTGCACGGGCACGGCGAACACGGCGACCACGATCAACAGCTTGCGAGCGTTGGCTTTCAGCAAGGTGAAAGCGCCGTCCAGGATGTCGATCGCCGACATGGGATGCAGCGGAACCGGGGGGGCACCTGCCAGCCCGCCGTAGGGCAAGGGCGGCGGAGTCCACCACACAGGAGGGGGACCGTACCCGTAACCGCCGGGTGCCGACATGGCTCCATTGTTACCCGGAACCACCCCTCGCCCGGTCCGTCCGGGGGTTTGTGACCCGCACTGGGGACCGCCGAGCGGTACGTTTGATCATCGTGTTGAGGGTTCGGAACACTTCGTGAGCCAACTCCGCCTCGACCCTTTGACCGGGCGATGGGTGGTGATCAGCCTTGATCGAGCCGAGCGTCCTTTCGCGTTTCTGTCCCGCTCGTTGCAGGTCGAGGGTGACCCGACTCGTCCCTGTCCGTTCTGTCCCGGTAACGAGGAGGCGACGCCGCCGGCGCTGGAGGCGTACGGGCCCGGGGGCCGCTGGCAGGTCCGGGTCGTGCCCAACCTGTATCCCGCCTTCCAGGGCTCGGCTCCTATGGTCGTCAGCAATCTCGGACCGGTCTTCACCCAAGCTCCCGGCAGCGGCATTCATGAGGTGCTCGTCATCTCGCCGGAGCACAACGGCAGCTGGGCCGACCTCTCGGACAATCATGCCGGGCTGCTCATGGCCGCGCTGCGGGACCGCATGGAGGAACACAGCTCATATCCCGGCCTGCGGTACAGCCAGGCGATCGTGAACTGCGGGCGGGAGGCGGGCGCCTCCATTGAGCACCCGCACGGTCAGTTGCTCGGGATGCCGTTCGTGCCGGGCGAGATCACCGAGGAGCAGAACGGCTTTGAGCGCTTCGAAGGCAACTGCCTGCTGTGCACGGCGTGCGACGCGGAAGAAGATGCCGGCCATCGCGTGATGTACTCCGATGACCGCGTGCTCGTCGTGTGCCCGTACTGGAGCGGCACGCCCTTCGAGATGCTGATCATCCCCCGGGCCCACGACGCGCAGCTGCAGCGGGCTCAGCCCCCCGACCTGGCCGCCGTCGGCCGGAGCCTGCGGGTGGCGCTGGCCGCTCTACGGCACCGACTCGGCGATGTCGCGTACAACGTCGTGTTCCACTCCGCCCCCTACCGCGCGTCAGGCGAGTTCCACTGGCACGTGCACGTGTTGCCGAAGGTGACGACCCAAGCCGGCTTCGAGCTTGGGACCGGCGTGCGAATCAACGTCGTCGCTCCCGAGCTGGCCGCGTCCGAGCTGCGGGCTGCTGCCGCCACTCTCTGAGATGGCCCGCATTCGTGTAAGCGTGGTGATCCCTGCCTCTCCCCGCCAGGTGTGGGACGACGTCCGTAACATCTCTTCGCACGTGGAATGGATGACCGACGCCCTGGCCATCCGTTTTACTTCGGAGCGCCGGTCAGGTACCGGTGAGGCATTCGACTGCGATACGCGAGTCGGTCCGTTCCGCATGACCGACCGGATGGAGATCACCGACTGGGAAGAGGGTCGGATGATCGGTATCCGACATGTCGGATGGGTGCGAGGAACCGGGCGATTCACGTTGCGGCCGGCCCGGCATGGGCGGACGCGCTTCACGTGGCAGGAACGGCTGCAGTTTCCGTGGTGGATGGGCGGCCCGGCCGGCGCCTTGGTCGCCGCCCCGATCATGCGCCGGATCTGGCGCGGCAATCTGGCCAACCTCCGCCAGCGGTTCGAGTAGCTGGGTGCCTGCGAACTCCACGTCGGAAACTCGATTTTCCGTCAAGAATACGCCTGCCTTTAACTAGCGAGTTTCCGGCGTCAAGTTGCTGGTCACCCAGATAGCTCGTCAACGCCGCCGTATCCTCGGACTTGCGCGCGCGGCCCTGCCCGGTAAACGAGCACCCCCGCGCACACAACTCGACGCTTGCTCGTCAGACGGACCCGAGCGTCTCGACGGCCAGGCCGAGGGCGGCGCCGAGCAGCAGGATGGCCGGCGGGGCGGAGGCGAGGTCACCATCCGGGGGCGCCAGGGCGCAGTGCATCAGCTCCTGAGCCCGGTCGATGTTCATGCCGATGCCGAGTTCCGTGGCCAGCTGGAGGAGTCCGAGCGCCCGGTGGGCGGGCTCATCGGCCCGCACCGCCACCGCCTCGGTCACGGCATCCAGCGTCAAGCCCTCGAGCAGGTCGCGCGTCTGGGGCGCCTCGAGGCGCAGTCCGGCACTCTTGGCCTGGCGAGCGATGGCGACCGCCTCGTGATAAGCGGACGGGTCGGACGAGCCGGCGTGTTGCGCCACTTCTGATTCGAGTCGCCGGGCCATCGCCAGTTCGGCCGGGAGCCGCAAGGCGGCGGGCAGGGGTTCGCCGTGGGCGGCGAGCGCCTCCAGGGTGGCGCGATGGTCTTCAAACAGTTGCTCGCAGGTCGCCGCAAACCGCGTCTCTAAGTTCATGGCGGTGCGTCGGAGAATGCGCCCGGCCGCGTCGGGAAGCGCGGATGACAGCCCGAACTCGTCAGGGCCGAATCCATCGGTGACCATCCGTAGCAACGTGGTAACCGAGGCGCCTTTGCCGAACGCCTCCGACAACAATCCGACCGTCGCCGCATCCCGTCGCGTATCGACTCGACGAGATGCGCCAAGTACCTCGAGACCGCCGAGGCGGAGGGCGGCGTAGACCCGTTCGCTCTGCCGGCCCGTGCGCCGGTTGCGGGTGGCGACCCGCCCCATGCACAGTCCGATCGGGCCGCGCTCCCGATGCTCGTGGTCGAGCAGGGACAGGTCGTAGGCCGCCAGCCGGGACGGCGCATTACCGGCGGAGAATCCCTCGAGGAGGTCGAGCAGGGCCACGTGAGCCACCACCCGGGCCGCGCCCACCCGGGCCGGTTCGACATGCGCGCGCCACACGGCCCGCCCATCGCCCTCTACCGGATCGTTGCTCTCCGCCTTCGCCAGATCCTCAAGGAACGCCGTCTCGGGAGGACGCTCGTCGATCTGAACCAAAAGATCCATCACCCTGGCCGCGTAGCGCAGAACCTGGATGGTCTCGATGCCCGCCAGGTCATTGAAGAACCAGCCACACGACGTGTACATCGCCATCGCGTAGCGCTGGGACTCGAGGAGAGTGAACGCGACGACCGGATCCCCCGTCACCCACTCCGCCTCGAACGCCTCCCGGGTGGTCGCACCGAGGAGGACCTCGACGTACCGATCTCGAGCCACCCACGGATCGCGCAGAACCGTCGACCCCCGGACGGAGAACACGGAGGCGGCGTGGTCTCGCACCCGGTCCAGAGCGGCCCGAAGCGGTGCTCGCCACCTCTGATGCCACCCCGGCAGGCCGCCGGTGGAGCAACCGCAGTCCGCCCGCCACCGCTCCACACCATGGACGCAAGACCACGAGCTCTCCCGGATCTCGACCGCCCATCTCGGCCCGGAGGCGGGCGAAGCCAGCCAGGACGCCAGGTCGCTCACCTCGACGTCGCGGCGAGGCGCCTCCACCGCCAATGCGTAGGCGAGCAACCGGTCGCCCCAGCGGTGGTGATGTCCAAACGTCTCGCCGTCGGTTGCCAGCAGCACCAGGCCGCCCTCGTCGCCGCCGGTGTCAACCACCCGGTCGATCAGGGCCTGGCTGGACAGGCCGCCCAGCTCGAAGGCGGCGGCGTGGGAAAGGTCGCCGTGATAGAAGGCAATGTCGATCCCCCGCCCGCTCCCGTCGGGGTGCAGCCAGCGATATGGACGGCGCGTGTCCAGACCTTCGACCGCGACATCCTTCCAGTCGTCGCGGCCCGCGCCGGGAGCGCGGACCCGCACCGCTTGATTGGGGGCTAGCACCGTGAACCCGATGCCCTCGTCTACGAGCACGGCGAGCACGTCGTCGTTGACCGCGCACTCGGGTAACCACATGCCCGCCGGTCGGCGACCGAACCGGTACACAAAATCGGCGATCCCCCACCGCACCTGGGTGCGCTGGTCCCTCACGTTGGCCAGGGGCATGATGACGTGCCCGAAGGCTTGGGCGATGGCGCCGCCGGCCGCGCCCGACGCCGTCACCTTGGCGTAGATCAGCGGCTCGTGGGTTTCCAGCCATGCCATCAACGTGGGTCCCATGTTGAACGAGAGGTGGGCGTAGTTGTCGACGATGTCGACGAGCCGGCCTCGATCGTCGAGGATGCGGGCGAACCCGTTCGGCCGATAACACTCGGCGGTGATGCGGGTGTTCCAGTCGTGGAACGGGGCCGCCGAAGGCTCGCGCGCCACCTCTTCGGTCCATGGGTTCTCGCGCGGCGGCTGATAAAAGTGGCCGTGCACCACGAAGGTGACCATCACATCGAGGGTACCCTTCCGGGTCAGGGAACCGGTGCAGATGGCGCCAGCCACAGCACGCCGAGTGGTGGCAGGGTGACCGCCGCCGACCACTCCAGGCCGTGCCAGGGGCGGTCCTCCGACATGACGGCTCCGGAGTTCCCCACCCCGCTACCCCCGAACTCGGCGGCGTCGGTGTTGAGTAGCTCGACCCACCGGCCGGGGAGAGGAAGACCGACGCGGTACTGGTGCTGTGGCACTGGCGTCAGGTTGGCCACGCAGGCCAAGTGCTGTCCGCTGGCCGATGTCCGCAGGAAGGACAGCACGGAATGATCCGTGTCGGTGGCGTCGATCCAACGGAAGCCGTCGGGCGAGAAGTCCCGCTCCCACAATGCCGGCGTCGAGCGATACACCGTGTTCAACGCTTCCACCATGTTGAAGACCGCTTGGTGGGCCGGATCGGAGAGCAGCTCCCAGTCGAGGCTGCGGTCGTGCGACCACTCCCGCTCCTGAGCCAGTTCCGCGCCCATGAAGATCAGCTGCTTGCCGGGATGGGACCACATCCAGGCCAGTAGGGCACGCAGGTTCGCCAGCCGCTGCCAGCGGTCCCCGGGCATCTTGCCGATGAGCGAGCCTTTGCCGTGGACGACCTCATCGTGCGAGATGGGGAGGACGAAGTTCTCGGACCACGCGTAGACGAGCCCGAAGGTCAGTTCGTTGTGGTGGTAGCGGCGGTACAGCGGATCACGTGAGAAGTACTCGAGGGTGTCGTGCATCCAGCCCA
>CAXMLU010000406.1:0-2973 GCA_964194255.1 uncultured bacterium | reverse complement strand
CCCCCCCCGCGCGGGCGGCGTCGCCGTAACGGGGGCGACCCCCGCCGGCAGCGGTTGGCTGGCCATGCGGCCGCGGGTTATCGACAACCAGAGCTTGACGTGGGCCCCGACCGTTTCGGCCAGCGCGGTGACCCTGCGGTGGAAGCCGGTGAACGCCGTCGCCAGGCACAGCGCCACCAGCCCGTGGATCGGTATGGCCGTCCAGTGCGTGCCGCCGATGACGGCCAAGCCCGGGAAGCGGAAGCCGGCGGCGTGGGCTTCTGCGTTCTCCTGGAACAGATACAAGCCGATCTGAGTGACGCTCAGCGCCACCCAGATGGTCACGAGGTTGGGCCGACCGCTCGGACAATGGGCCATCGGATCCAGCGAATCCGACGCTGTGGACTTCCCGGTTAGAACTCGCCGCAGATCGTCAAGCCGGCGTCGAAGCGCCAGGATCATCCGCGACCAACGGACGGCGACGGCCATCGCCAGGCCGGCCAGGATGACGCCAACGGGAAGCATGTAGAGGTGCACCCGGCCGGCCACGGGCCCAAGTTCGGCCGTGCCGTGGCCCACCGCGTACTGCGCGGTGTGGCTGACCCAGGTGCCGACCAGGGCCATGATCACAAAGGTGGCGCGGCGCGATTTGTCGCGCCAGCCGGATTGCTCCTGCACGACGCCATGGTGCCATGGCGGCGGCGGCCAGAGAAGTCGGTCGGCCGTAGGCTGACGACCAATGCCCCCTTCACTGCGCCAAGCCGCGCTCGCCTGGCTGGCCGAGGATCCCGATCCAGAGACGCGAGCCGAGCTCGAGGCCATCCTGGCCAAGGGCGATGCGGAGGCGTTGGCCGATCGTTTCGGGGCCCGGTTGCAATTCGGCACGGCCGGTCTCCGCGGCGAGCTCGGCGCCGGCCCCAACCGCATGAACGTCGTCCTCGTCCGCCGGGCGACGGCCGGATTGGCTCGTTATCTGGGTCAGGGCCGGCGGGTGGTGATCGGCTACGACGCCCGCCACAAGTCCGACGTCTTCGCCACCGAGTCGGCGGCCGTATTGGCCGGCGCCGGTATGGAGGCGCTGCTCTTGCCCCGTCACCTGCCGACTCCTGTGCTGGCCTTCGCCGTGCGCCATCTGAGCTGTGACGCCGGCGTGATGGTCACGGCGAGCCACAACCCTCCGCGCGACAACGGCTACAAGGTCTACCTGGGTGATGGGGCCCAGATCGTGCCGCCTGCCGACGCCGTGATCTCGGCCGCCATCGACGCGGTCGGCTCGCTGCACGACATCCCCCTCGACGACGACTACCTGGTGCTCGACGAGGAGGTGGTCGATGCCTATCTCGACGCCATCACCGGGATCGTCGCCGATGGCCCGCGGCAACTTCGCATCGTCTACACGCCAATGCACGGAGTGGGTGGCGAGCTCGCCGTGCGCGCGTTCGGGCGGGCCGGGTTTACCGATGTGCATGTGGTGGAGCGCCAAGCCAAGCCCGATCCTGACTTTCCGACGGTCGCCTTCCCGAACCCCGAGGAGCCTGGCGCCCTGGACCTGGCGCTAGCCGACGCGGAACGGCTCGGTGCCGACGTGGTGATTGCCAACGACCCCGATGCTGATCGGTTGGCGCTCGCGGCGCAGGGCCGGCGCCTGACGGGTGACGAAGTGGGCTGCCTCCTGGCTGACTACCTGCTGGAGACGCGCCCGGCCGACCGGCCCCGTCTCGTCACCACGTCCATCGTCTCGTCGACACGATTGGGACAAATCGCCAGTCACTACGGAGCCCACTACGAACGCACCCTGACCGGGTTCAAATGGATCGTGCGCCCGGCGCTGGCCCACCCGGATTGGGACTTCGTGCTCGGCTACGAGGAGGCGCTCGGCTATTCGGTTGGCGCCATCGTCAACGACAAGGACGGGATCTCGGCCGCGCTGGTGGCCGCCGAGCTGGCCGCCCGCCTCAACGCCAGTGGACAGACGTTGTTGGACCGGCTTCAGGATCTCGACGACCGGTACGGCCGGAACCGCACGGCGCAGAGCTCATTCCCGATCGGGCCGGATGAGCAGACCGCCGTTATGGCGCGGGTGCGGGCCCTCCCTGGCGCGCAGGACCTCCGACCCACCGCGGACGTGGTGATCATCGAATCACCGGCTGGCCGGGTGGTCTACCGGCCGAGCGGTACCGAGCCCAAGCTCAAGCTCTACGCTGAAGTGGTGGACGGCGATCCCCAGGCGCTACTGGATGACGCCAGCCGGTGGGCTGGGCTGACATGACCGGGCGGAGCAGTGTTAGGCCGGTCCTGTCGGCGTCTACGGACCTCAACGAAGAGTTGACCCGCGCCTTGTCGCTGCCGGTCGCGGCCGTCGATGCCGTCAGTCTGGAGCAACGATCGGCCGCTCTCGCCGGCCGCTCGCTGAAGCGGGAATCCAAGCTGGCCGCTCTCCATCTGGCTGTCCGCTGTACGGACTTCACCACCTTGGAGGGGGCCGACACGCCCGGCAAGGTCCTGCAGTTGTGCGCCAAGGCGGTTCGCCCCGATCCGGCTGACCGCTCGATCCCGCCGGTAGCGGCCGTGTGCATCTACCCCGAACTGGTGCCGGTCGCCGCCTCCCGCCTGGTCGGCAGCGGCGTCAAGGTGGCCAGCGTGGCCGGCGCCTTCCCGAGCGGGCTCGGGCCCTTGTCGGCGCGGCAGGAGGAGATCCGGTGGGTCGTCGCCAACGGCGCCGACGAGGTCGACATCGTCCTGAACCGGTCGGCGTTCCTTTCGGGGCACTACGGCCACGCCTTCAACGAGATTGCGGCCGCCAAGGAGGCGGCCGGCACCGCCCACCTGAAGGTCATTCTGGAGACCGGTGAGCTCGGCTCCTATGACCAGGTGCGGCGGGCTTCGACTCTGGCCATGGCCGCCGGAGCCGACTTCATCAAGACGTCGACCGGCAAGATCTCCACGTCGGCGACCCTGCCGGTGGCGCTGTGTATGAGCTGTCTCTTATACACA
>CAXMLU010000405.1:0-4619 GCA_964194255.1 uncultured bacterium | reverse complement strand
GCCCACGACCGCCCTCGACGTGACGGTGCAGGCGCAGATACTCGACCTCCTGCAGAAGCTGCAGGAGGAGCAGCACATGGGGATCGTCCTGATCACCCACGACCTCAACCTGGTGGCGGGGCGAGCCGACGACATCGCCGTCATGTACGCCGGACGGGTGGTGGAATCAGGGCCGGCCGGGACGATCTTCCGCGAGCCCCGAATGCCGTACACCGCCGCCTTGCTCTCCGCCGCCCCGAAGCTGGAGATGTCGAGTCACACTCGACTTCAGGTCATCGCCGGCCGGCCCCCGGATCTGGTCAAGCCACCGGGGGGTTGCAAGTTTCAGCCCCGCTGCGAGCGCTCGGGCCTCTTGTGCGTCACCGACGAACCCCCGCTGGCCATCGCCGACGATCCCCAGCACGCCTGGCGGTGCTGGTATCCGATCGGCGGACCACCAGGATCGTCCGATAACGGGGCCGGCGTCAGCGGCGTACACGTCGACACGGTGCCGGACGCCAGCCGCGGCACCGAGGAGGTGGGGGCCTGATGGCCGGGAGCGGCACCGCCCACCTGCGCGACGGTCGAGACGTCCTGCTGCGGGTTGAGCACCTGACCGTCGAGTTCAAGGCCGGTCGCCACAAGGTCCACGCCGTAAGCGATATCAGTTTCGATGTCGTCCAAGGGGAGACGCTCGGCGTGGTCGGCGAGTCCGGCTGCGGCAAATCCACGACCGGACGGGCCGTCATGCAGCTTCCTTCGCCCACCGGCGGTCGAGTCGTATTCGAGGGGAACGATCTCACCAAGCTCAAGGGCAAAGCGCTGCGGCGCATGCGCCCTCGCCTTCAGCTCATCTTCCAGGACCCGATCTCCTCGCTCAACCCGCGCCGGCGGATCCGCGACATTGTGGCCGAGCCCCTGGCCATTGCCAAGGTCAAGAAGAATGTCGACGGCCGGGTGGTGGAGATGCTGGAGACCGTCGGTCTTTCCCCTGATTCAGGCGATCGGCGACCGCATCAGATGTCCGGTGGTCAGTGCCAGCGGGTCAGTATCGCCCGCGCCCTCATCCAGGACCCGACCGTGCTCATCTGCGACGAGCCGGTCTCAGCCCTCGACGTATCCGTCCAGGCCCAGATCCTGAACCTGCTCGAGGACATGAAGGCCCGCTACGGGCTGACCATGGTGTTCATCTCTCACGACCTGTCGGTGGTCAAGAGCATCAGCGATCGAGTTCTGGTGATGTACCTCGGCAAGATCTGCGAGCTGGCCCGAGCCGAGGACCTCTATAGAAGCCCTCGCCATCCGTACACCGCGGCGCTGCTCTCCTCCATCCCATCGCCCGACCGGGCGGTCCTGGCCAAGCGGCAGATGCGCCTTGCCGGCGAGCTTCCGTCCCCCCTCGATCCGCCCAGTGGCTGTCGCTTCCGCACCCGCTGCCCGCGGGCGGAGGAGAAGTGCGCAGTGGAAGAGCCCCAAATGGCCGAGATCAACCCGGGGCACTATGTGGCCTGCCACTTTCCTCTGGAACGCCCGGTCGAATTCATGGCCACGCCGGAGGCCGCTCCGGTCTCTTAGTGGCTCCACGATGACGGACCCTCTTGCTGGCCCACTCGGTCGACCGTTGTCGGTCGTGGTTTGGGGCAACTCCACCGCTGTACTGCAGGGTGGGGCCCGGACGACGCGAGCCGACGGTTCGTACGGCGAGATCCTGCGCGATCGGCTGTGGTCCGACGGACACCGGTAGAACTGCACATCTCGGCCCGATGGTTCGACTTCGTGGTGCACGTCCGGGGGCGCTACGAGGCGGCGGTACGCCCCTACGCGCCAGACGTACTCGTCGTTAACTTTGGTATCAACGAATTGCAGCCTTGGCTGGCTCCCGTCTGGTTGTTGCGTCACCTGATGGCCGAGTGGGATTCGGCCACGCCGTTCACGCGCTGGTACCGGAGAAGGATTGCGGCCGGCGCCTGGTCGCGCCGACGCGCCTACCGGCGGTGGGTGTCATCACGCGTTGGCCTGCGCACGTGGCAAACGACGCCGGCGCGCTTCGAGGCCACGTTGCGGCAGGTCATCGAGGTCGCTCGCTTCGAGCTGGCCGCGCTCGTGCTCGTTCTCGACGTACCGGTCCCGGCGTCCAAGCTCGACTACTTCCTGTCGGGGATCGACGTCCGTCACGCCCGCTTCCAGACGGCGATCTCGACAACCGTGGAAGCCCTGGACGGACAAGGACGTTCGGCTGGTCAAAGTGTCGTCGCTCGTGACCGAGCACGACGGCACGCTGTGCAACGACGGGACGCATTTCAGCCCCGCCGGCCACCGCCGGATCGGCGAGGCGCTAGCTGCCGAAGTCGCTAGCTGGCTCACCTCGTCTTGAGGTCGGCCAACGGTGTTATAGGCCGGTCGGCGGCGGGTAATCCTTCGGCGCCTCGGTGGCCGGCGGTTGGTCGTAGATCGTTACCGCCCCAGCTGCGACGAACGCCTGAGAATCGCTGGTCGGCCACTGGCCAGGGAGATAGCGCTTGCCGCCGGCTACGTACTCGTACATCCCCGGCGCCGTCCGCCGGATCTCGTCGGGACCGGTCGCCGTCGGGTTCCACCACACCTCGGTGGCGTCGTCGATGCCGTTGTAGTCGGTGTACGGCCAGATGTTCTGGTTGCCGAAGGTGATTTCGGCCGCTCGGAGCTCTCGGCGCTGGCCCGGATGGCGATCCCGGCGTGGGTCTTGGTCAAGAAGATGCCGAGCAGGATCACGGCTACCGGCACGGCGATGACCGCCAGCAGATCACTGCCGTTGAAGATGATCGGCTTGATCTCGAAGTGGAAGTGGAACGGCTGTGGCAGTCGCGGGGCGATAAGGCGGATGTGCCACCAACCCGGCATGAGCAAGGCCACCCCGGCCAGCAGCTGAGATACACCGATGGTCGCCACGGTGAGGACGAGTCGTGGCGTGCGGAAGAACCGGCGAATGATGACCAGTTCGACCAGCGCACCGAGAGCCACCGCCCCAAGCAGGCCGATGACGGCGGCCAGCGCGAACGGCAGACCCGCACTGGTCACGAGAAGGACCACGGCGACAACGGGCACCGTGCCGAGATCACCCTGGGCGAAGTTGAGGATGCGGTTGGACCTGTAGATCAATGCCATGCCCAGAGCCACCAGCGCGGACAGACCACCGATGATGGCGCCCTGGACCCACTGCCCGGCTGGCGCTGGGAACAGGACCAGCTGGACGGCGATGACGGCCACGGCGGGCACGAAGGGCTGGAGCCGGGCTGGGATCGCCAGCCGCCCGACTCCTCCCCCCTGGGCTTCGATCACCTCTTCACCCGACGTTCTCTCTGGCGACTCCGAGACCGTAACCGATCACCCCGGAGAGCGGCTGCTGTGCCGTCCCTCGGTGTGTATCCGGCCATTTGTCTGGCACCACGTTGCGTCGACAACTCGCTGTCGACGTGACGAGGTTCGCGACCTGTGTGCCTGGTAGGCATCCCGCCGGACGGGTTACCAGGCCCTGCGCCGGACCTCGTAGATGGCGATGGCCGCGGCCGTGGCCACATTGAGCGATCCCACCCGACCGAGCTGGGGCAGGTACGCCACGGCGTCGCACGCGGCCAGGGTGCCGGCGGACAGGCCGTGATCTTCGTTACCGAGGGCCAGGCACACGTCGCTCTCGAGGGCCAAATCGTGCAGCGGTAGGGCACCGTCGGCCAACTCGATGCCGATCACCTGGAAGCCGTCCGCCCTGGCTTCGTCCGCCCCTTCGGCACCAGTCGCGACCTCCGACCACGTCAGGTAGCGCTCGGTGCCGAGCGAGGTCTGGCGCGACCGATGGTGCGCGGGTGACGACGTGGACCCGGCCAGCCACAGGTGTTGCACCCGATACGCGGCGGCGGTGCGAACGATGGCACCGACGTTCCATGGCGTCTGCACGCCGTCCAAAAGCAGTGCCATCCGACCCGGCGTGCGCCGCTGCCAGTCGCGATGGAGACGCTTGAGGTCGGTACTCCGTAGCTGCTTCACGGTCGCGGTCCGACGGCCAAAACCCGGTACGCCTGCCGGGACGCCAGACGCCGGGCCGTCCATCCCTGCTCGATCAGCCAGCGGGCCAGCGAGTCCGACCCGAGATGCTTCTGCACGACCAGCCAGGCGGAGCCGTCCGACTGCAATCGGTCCAGCCACTGGCTCAGCAGATCGTGGAGCACGGTCTTTCCGACCCGCACCGGCGGGTTGCTGTAGATAGCGGCAAGACGGATGTCATCCGGAACCTCGTCCGGATGAGCGGCCCGGATGTTGGTTCGTCCCGCCGCGGCGGCGTTCTCGCGCACCAACTGCAGGGCCCGCTCGTTTACATCCACCGCCCAGATGGTCGCGGCCGGGGACCACGAGGCGAGGGCCACCGCGATCGGACCGTACCCGCACCCCAGGTCGAGGACGTGACCCCGCGCGGGTGGGCGAGGCGCTTCACGAAGGAGGACCATCGTGCCAGGATCGACCCGGGGCGCCCGCCCAGCGAAGACTCCCCGATCGGTGGCGAGATCGACCTGCAGATCGGGAAGGGTGAGCCTCACCGAGCGTCGCTGCGAAGTCACGGCCGGTTCCTCGTCGAAGTAGTGCGAACCTTCCATGAGGCCGGATAGTAC
>CAXMLU010000404.1:0-1787 GCA_964194255.1 uncultured bacterium | reverse complement strand
CGGAGATGTGTATAAGAGGCAGTCCGTAGACCGCGACACCCCCGCCGAGCACGACCAGGACCGCTCGCCACGACATGCCCACCGCCACCGCCAGCGCAATCAGCCCCGGTCCGGCCAGTGCTCCGACGGTGTCCAGGAACGTGGCCCGGCCGTACGCCCGTTCCGCCGCCAGAGGGAAGGACTCAACGACCACCACGTCCGCAGTGTGGGCGAGAGGACCTGACCCAAGTCCATAGAGGGCAAACCCGCAAGCGAGCACCGCGTAGCTGGGAGCGATGCCCATCACGAGCACCGACCCGGCGACCGCGCATGCGCCCAACGCCATGATCGACCGACGCTCGCGCAGATCGATCTGAGCAGCCGCGATCGGCTCTACCAAGAGCGCGACCCAGTTAAGGATCTGGCTGAGAAAACCAACCTGTATCAGGCTCAGTCGAAAGACGGCCCGAAAGGTCGGCGTGAGCACCGTCCACGCGCCGGAGAGGACTTCGTCGGTAAAACGGGCGACGAAGGCCAGCGCGACGGCTCGGTCCGGCACACCGTCCTGGCGCGTTAGGCGGTCCAGACGGGCGATGCGGATAAAACGCGATGAGAACACCAATCTCCTTCCCTAACTCCACGGGCTGACAGGGCCGGAGAGAGAGGGAGGACCGCGTGCTCAGTTTCAGAGGAAGCCGCTCATGGCCGGAACCCTACGTCGGGCGAGATTCGATTGCACCACAAATAGTCCTGGCCCGTCCGCCTCAGGCGGCTCGGAGGGCTTTCAGGTTCGACGACTCCATCCTCCACCTCGATGGTGTCGGCCCCATTGCGCTGGCATCCAACGAGCCGAGGCTCTGGGAGGACAGGGACCGATCCGAGTTCCACGCCAGTCAGATTCTGTCGTGTTCAACTACGCCGCCACATGGGACTAGGAGCGCCACCCCGACGGCGACGAGCGCGGCGTCGCGCTCGAGGGCGACATCGACTTCCTGATCGACAGCGGTGGCGGCGAGGCGGCGGTGCGAGCCCAGCGAGATGGCGTGCATCGTGCCGGCGGGCGCGTGGCATCGAGTGGCGATCCACGAACCGAGCACCATCCTCTTCATCACGCCGGTCCCGGCGCGGACGGAACACCGGCCGGTTGCGATGTCAGTCTGGGGAAAGGGCGGGTGACCCTCTGGCCGTGGACGGGGCCTCGGGTAGTGTGCAGAGCCGATGGATGATCTTGATCTCGGCATCGCCTACCGGGAGTCACGCGCCCGGGTGGTCACGCTGGTGGGCGATCTTCCCGATGCGGCGCAGATTCCCGTGCCCGGCTGCCCGGAGTGGAGCGTGCACGGCGTGGTCTCCCATCTGGTCGCCGTGGTCGAGGACGTCCTGGCCGGGCGGTTGACGGGACCCCCAACGGACGAGCAGACGGCTGTTCAGGTGGCTCGGCGTGCCGACCGCTCGACGGTGTCGGTTCTCGACGAGTGGGACGCTCTGGCACCGCCGTTCGAGGAGTTCCTCTCCGGGATGCCGGTGTGGCCGGCCGCATTAGATGTGCTGAGCCACGAGCAGGACATCCGGGGCGCCGTTGACCAACCGGGCGCCCGGGACGTCCCCGGGATCCGTCAGGGCGCCCAACGCCTCGTCGGCATGCTGCAGCCTACCGTCGATCTGCTCATCCGGATGGAGGACGGCGCATACCCCGTCGGCCCGGCGGGCGCGGCCGCCGATGTCGAGCGCTTGGAACTAACGACAACCTGCTTCGAAGCGTTCCGGTTCCGGCTGGGGCGGCGGGGCCGGGCTCAATTGGCGTTGCT
>CAXMLU010000403.1:0-2004 GCA_964194255.1 uncultured bacterium | reverse complement strand
GGGCCAGGACCAGCAGCCGCCCGTCGATCACGGCACTCGTGTCGACCAGGGCGCCATCGCCGGGCCTCACCGTGTCGTCGAGGGGGATCAGACGCCCGTCCCGGCTGCCCAGCGCCGTGGCCAGGGCGGAGGCGATGGGCCCGGACAGCTGCGCGGCCAGCCCGGCCACATCGGCGGAAACGCTGATCGGGTTCTCCCCGCTGGCCCCCAGGACTGAGTTCGGGTCGACGCGGAGGCCGGCCAGGCCAAGCAACTCGACACTCTTGCGCCGGCCGAGGCGCCACCCCTCGGCCACGCCCAACCACACCAGCAGGGCCACCCCGCCCCACATCCACTCGGCCGCCTGATGGGCCGATTTCGCCAGGTGAGAGGCGGCGATCAGTCCGGCCGGCACGGCCAGCAGGGCGGTGAACACCCCGCACGCCACCGCTCCGATGCACGCGGCGAGCAGGGAAGCGGCCGGGACGGCCTCGACCCGATGTTCGACCGTGCCCATGACCCGGTGCAGCAGACGGCCCAGCACCCCGCCGGCGACGTAGCCGACACAGGCGCCCAGCAGGGCCCCGACGACCGCGCCCCCGCCCGATCCGGGGGAGGAGACCGAGCCGCCCTTACCCAGGGCGTGGCCGGCGGCGGTGGCCAGCAGGACGACGAAGAGGCGAATCAACTCGACGGACATGGCTCACAGACTGATCGGTACTTGTGGCACCGCGCCTGAGCCGCCAGGCGGTTACGGGAGGGCTTCGTTCAGCTTCTTCTCGGCCTCTTCTTCGCTCACGCCGATGGCGAAGGTCAGCTCCGAGACCAGAATCTGGCGGGCTCGGTTGAGCATGCGCTTCTCGCCGGCGGACAGGCCCTTGTCCTTATCCCGAATTGAGAGGTTTCGTACGACTTCGGCAACCTGGTAGATGTCACCGGACTTCAGCTTCTCGACGTGGTTCTTGTAGCGGCGGGACCAGTTGGTGGGCATCCGCGCTTCCTTCTTGCGCAGGACGGCGAAGACTTCTTCGACCTCTTCGTCATTGATGACCTCGCGCAGACCCACCTCGTCGGTGTTGTCCGCAGGGACCATCAAGGTCAGGTCACCGTAAGCGAGCTTCAGGACGAGATATTCGCGGCTCTCGCCGAACACCTCTTTCTGTTCCCTGCGCTCGATGACGGCAGCGCCGTGGTGCGGATAAACAACCTTGTCACCGACGTCAAACGACATACCTCTCCCAAGGACGGAACACACGCGGAGTGATCCGAGGGTACCGGTGATCGCGTCATCCGACAACTTCACCTCGGTTCACTAACCTGCCCGGCATGGACGCCGTGACCCTCTTGGCGCGCTCGGAGCTGTTCTCCACCTTCGGCGACGAGGCGCTTGGGAAGGTAGTGGCCAGCACGCGGCTTATGCACTTCCAGCGCAATGAGCTCATATTCGCCGAAGGCGACCACGCCGATGAGCTCTTTGTGGTGCGATCCGGACGGATCGCCATCGCCAACCGCTCCCCGGACGGTCGCGAATCGGTCATGGCCTTGATGGAACAGGGGGATCTCCTGGGCGAGATGAGCCTCTTCCTCGGGGAGGTCCGCACCGCCCAGGCCAGAGCGCTGGAGCCCTCCGAGCTCCTGGCCGTCCCTTTTCCCGCGCTCCGCGAGATTCTCGAGGATGAGCCACTGCTGCTCTGGGGGGTCGTCGCCCTGCTGGCGGGACGGCTGCAGTCAACGGACGCGGTGCTGGCGGATTCGGTGTTCCTGGACGTGACCGGCCGGACGGCCAAGCGTCTCCTCGAATTGTCCGGCGACGCCGACGAGTTCGTCCTGCCGATCACCCAGGAGGAGCTGGCCGGGATGGTCGGGGCGTCGCGGGAACGAGTGAACAAGGCCATCTCGGCCTTCATTCGCCTCGGCTGGATCGAGCAGCTCGACCGCCGCTACCGCATCACCGATCGCCAGCAGCTGGCTCGCCGGGCGACGTAGCCGGCTCGGTAGCCGGGGCCGGCTGGGGTGGGACCCAGC
>CAXMLU010000402.1:0-2525 GCA_964194255.1 uncultured bacterium | reverse complement strand
AGCAGCGGCTCGCCGCCGGTGAACCGCACCGAGCGGACCCCCAGGCTGTAGGCGACCCGGGCGACCCGCTCCATCTCCTCGGCGCTAAGCAGATCCTGACGTGGCAGCCAGGCCACGCCTTCCTCGGGCATGCAGTAGGTGCAGCGCAGGTTGCAACGGTCCGTGACCGACAGGCGCAGATCGGTGTGGACCCTGCCCCAGGCGTCCACCAACGGGCCCGCCGCCGGGGCGGCCCCTACGGGCGGGCGACGTCGACCGAGTACGACCGGGGTGCTCACCCGGCCACCCGCTCAGCGCTGTCGAAAGGACCATTCGGCTCGGCGCGATCGGCCGCCGGGGCGTAAACGGGAATAGGCCCGACCGCCCCGTGCGGCCCCGTCGACGCTAACCCACCGTCCGGTGATTCGATCAGATCGAAAAACCCGCGGATCACGTCCTCCGCGCCGGCGGGCCCACCGATCCCGAGGACGACATCCGACACGGTGATCTCGAGGGTGAAGGTGAAGAACGGGCAACACGCGGTCTCCGCCGCGCACAAGCGGGCCACCTCGGCGATGACCTCCGTCGATGGGTCGAAGACAACATGCAACTCGCCGCGGGAACGCTCTGTGCGCCGCGCCATGCCAACGACCCGCCGCCACTCGTCCAGGCGCGGCTCCATCTCGTTCTCATCCAAAGAGCACACCAAAGCGGCCGAGCCGACACTGGGTCCGACACTGTCGAGCGGGTCGGTGACGCAACCGCAGTCGGGGCTGCAACGCTCCGAAACCACGCTATCGCCGAGGCGGACCAGCATCCGCTCCAACTGACGCTCAAACGCGGATTCGTCCGCGATCTGGCGGCGGAGCTCGCCGATCCGGCCGCTCACAAAAGCCCGGAGCCGGTCCTGGACCGGTTCGCAGTCACCGGCGAACCACGCCTCCACCAGGGTGGCCACGTCGTCCAGGCTCATCCCCAGACGCTTCGCCCGGCCGATGAACGCCAGCCGCTCAAGCGTCGACTCGTCATACACCCGGTAGCTGTTATCGGAGCGGCCCAGCGGCTCCACCAGCCCGATCCGCTCGTAATAGCGCAAGGTCGACGACGGCACCCCCGACCGTTCCGCCACCTCGGAGATGCGCAGCAGGGTCACCACCGGAGCGTACAGGTTGCACTTAGGTTCAAGGTCAAGCCCAAATGTCACCCGCCGCCCGCAATTGATCCTCGGGCGCCCCGCTGGGACCGAAAGTCGCCTCCCGGTTCGCGACCGGCGACAATCAGCCCGTGACTGTTGATGACGCCCGATCCCGACCCGGAACCGTCGGGCCGACACCCACCCGGCCCGGCTTCGTTCGGCTCGCCACCCCCGGCGACGAGGCGGTCCTGCACCGCCTGCGTAGCCAAGCGTTCGTCGATCTCGGCCCCGCCCGGGGAGGGGCGATGTACGTGGAGCGTCACGCCGCTGAACTGCCGGCGCTCCAAGCCGACTGGTCGCAGGCCACCCGCCAAGTGTGGCTCGGGGGCCTCGAGAACGCAGACCTCGGCTACCTGCTAGGAGCGGTGGTGGCTTTGCCGTCCGGCGCCAGACTCGGGGTGATCGAAGGTATCTACGTCGAGCCGGCCGCCCGGGGCTGTGGGATCGGGGAACTGATGATGTCGGTGGCGCTCGACTGGTTCCGTTCGCACGGATGCGTCGGCGTGGAAGCCACCGCCCTTCCCGGGGAGCGAGCCACCAAGAACTTCTTCGAGGAGCACGGGCTGAAGGCTCGGCTCTTGACCGTCTACCGGTCGCTCACCGACGACGCAGGAGAGGATTGAGCGAGTCAGATCGGACGGGTGGCGGCATCGGCCATCACCGTCCACAGCGTTCGCAACAATTCCGGGCTGATCTCGCCCCAGCGGGCGTCCTCGGCTATACCCAGCTTGTCCATGGCCCGCCGGGCCCTGACCTTTCCGACTCCCGGCACCTTCTCAGCCAGCACCACGATCCTCACCGTGTCGCATCGGCCGCCCGCAGCCTGCTCGGCAAACAGCCCGTCGATGGTCATAGCCCCAGAGGCCACCTCACCGACCAGCCAGGCGCGATGCGCTCGCATCCGCTCGGCGGCGGCGCGAGCGTTGGACCGGGCGAGGTCGTCGGCGTCTCCCATTCAACCCACGGTAGACGGCGCTCGGCACTCAAAACGCCAGTCGACCCCCGCTTGGAAAGTCCTCCAGACGCCGCACGTCGCAGAGTCGTACAAACGAGCCAGACGGCAATCGGTGTTGTGAGCACCGCGACCGTCCAGATGGCAGCGACGAGGCCGAGGGCGTCGGCGATGACACCGGCGACCAGCGCTCCGACGGCGAAACCTTCCGGGAGCGGGTACGCCCTACCCGTCACCGAGGTGACCGAGCGGATCGAGCAGCGGGTTATAGGCGCGGCGTGGGGACGGCTACACGACACTCGACCAGGCCGACGAGCTCGCCCACACCTAGGCGACGAGGTCGGACAGGTGCTGCAGCGAGTTGTCGAGGTGGTCCTGCCCGAACGGCGGGAACTGGAG
>CAXMLU010000401.1:0-1814 GCA_964194255.1 uncultured bacterium | reverse complement strand
AGGTTCATGACCTTGTCCCAGGCGGCGACGAAGTCACGGACGAACTTCTCCTTGGCGTCGTCGCATCCGTAGACCTCCGAGATGGCCCGGAGCTGGGAGTTGGAACCGAAGACGAGGTCGACGGCGGTGGCGGTCCACTTGACCTCGCCCTTCGAACGATCGCGACCCTCGTACACATTTTCCGACGCCACGGACGCCTTCCATTCCGTGCTCATGTCGAGCAGGTGCAGGAAGAACTCGTTCGTCAGGGACTCGGACTGGTCGCTGAAGACGCCGTGTCGGGACTGACCGAAGTTGGTGCCCAGGGCCCGCATGCCGCCGACTAGGACGGTCATCTCCGGGGCGGTCAGCGTCAACAGACTGGCCCGGTCCAACAGCAGCGTCTCCGGCGGCAACTTCTCTCCGGCTCGGAGGTAGTTGCGGAATCCGTCGGCGGTCGGCTCGAGCCACTTGAACGAGTCCACGTCGGTCTGTTCCTGGGAGGCATCCGTACGGCCGGGCGCGAACGGGACGGTGATGTCGTGCCCCGCAGCCTTGGCCGCCTTCTCGACGCCGGCGCATCCGCCGAGGACGATCAGGTCAGCCAGTGAGACCTTCTTGCCACCGGACTGCGAGCCGTTGAAATCCTGTTGGATCTGCTCGAGGGCGGTCAGCACCTTGGCCAGCTCGGCCGGGTTGTTGACCTCCCAGTCCTTCTGGGGGGCGAGGCGGATCCGGGCCCCGTTGGCCCCGCCACGCTTGTCTGTGCCGCGGAACGACGAGCCGGACGCCCAGGCGGTGGACACCAGCTGGGATACCGACAGGCCGACGTCGAGGATCTTGGCCTTGAGGGCGGCGATGTCTTCGGCGGCGATCAGCTCATGGTCGACCGCAGGCACCGGGTCCTGCCAGATCAGCTCTTCGGAGGGCACCAGCGGTCCGAGGTAGCGCGACACGGGTCCCATGTCGCGGTGCGTCAGCTTGAACCAGGCCCGGGCGAACGCGTCGGCGAACTGATCGGGGTTCTCGTGGAAGCGCTTGGCGATCGGGGCGTAGATCGGATCCATCTTCAGGGCGAGGTCCGTCGTCAACATCATGGGGGCCACGCGCTTGGAGGGATCATGGGCGTCGGGAACGTTGTTCTTGGCCGCCGGATCCCTGGGAGTCCACTGCTTGGCCCCGGCGGGGCTCGTCGTCAGCTCCCACTCGTAGTTCATGACGTTGTCGAGGAACCCGTTGTCCCACTTGGTCGGCTCGTTGGTCCACGCGCCCTCGAGACCGCTGGTCAGCGTGTCGCCGCCCTTGCCCTCGCCGAATGAGTTGATCCAGCCGAATCCCTGGTGCTCGACGGGGCAGCCCTCGGGCTCGGGACCGACGTAGTCCGCGGAGACCGCACCATGGCACTTGCCGAACGTGTGACCGCCGGCGATGAGAGCGAAGGTCTCCTCGTCGTTCATGGCCATCCGACCGAAGGTCTCGCGGATGTCCGTGGCTGCGAGCACCGGATCCGGGTTGCCGTTGGGCCCCTCCGGGTTGACGTAGATCAAGCCCATCTGCACCGCACCGAGCGGGCCGGAGAGTTCCCGCTCACCGCTGTAGCGCTCGTCGCCGAGCCACGTGTCCTCCGGACCCCAGATGATCTCGTCGGGCTCCCAGATGTCGACTCGGCCGCCACCGAAGCCGTACGGCTTGAGACCCATCGACTCGATGGCGCAGTTGCCGGCGAAGATGATCAGGTCGCCCCAGGAGAGCTTGCGTCCATACTTCTGCTTGACCGGCCACAGCAGACGCCGGGCCTTGTCGAGGTTGGCGTTGTCGGGCCAGCTGTTGAGGGG
>CAXMLU010000400.1:0-14275 GCA_964194255.1 uncultured bacterium | reverse complement strand
ACAGGTACCGGGCGGTGCCGCAACCGGCATCGAGAATGCATCCCGTGTTGTGTTGTGCAGCCACGCTTGAGACGATCGGCTCGATGAATGGCGCGGCAGCGAGAGACACCTCGGCGATGGTTTGGGCGTAGACCTGGAGATCGTCGCGGTCCTTGGTGCCCGCGATGAGCTCGAGGAGACTTCCGTAGGCGGGCGCCTGGTACTCCACGACCGAGCGATAATGCGAAACCAGCACCGGGTCTTCCGCAGCCAGCGCTCCCGCCCGTGTACCCGTGACTTGGTAGTGCCCCTTGCGTTCCTTCAGCTCACCCAGCTCGACGCCAACTTGCAGCCACGCTTCCAGGCGATCGGCGCGGCCAACGCGCAGGCGCTCGGCAAGGTCGCCGATTGTGCGCGGCTGTCGGAGAAGAGCCAACAGCCCTGACTCGACGCCTGAGGCAAGAAACAGCACACGAACCAATGCGCGACTGTCTCTCACTGCTGCTGCTCTGGCCTTGAGGTGGCCGGCCGCGAGCAGCGAACGCACGGTTTCGATTTGGCGCCGGACCGTCACTGCCTCTCCGGTCGTATTCCGAACATTATCTGGGTGATCCAACGAGTGAGGCGCAACGGCAACCCGACCGGAACCTTCGGGGGAAAAGCCTGCTCGTCGATCGCTGGTACGAATACGCTTCCATGGCCGCTCAGATACGAGTAGACCGGGTACGACAACCTGCTAAGTGCTCGCCAACGCCGGCGCGACCACGGGTTGCGAAACCCAGGCCCCAGAGGACCAACTCCGCCCCGAACGTCCGGCGCAGCGGGGTCGGCTCCGAACCAGTGCAAAGTCCGTCGGATGATTGGCGACCGGCGTACGTCGGTGAGGCCCATGTCAGCGAGTACGGCGCTGTCCACGCTCAAGGTGTCACCCCCGACATACATCCGCCAAGCTGTCGCGGGGCGCCGGCAACCCATCACACCCAGTGGTCCGTCGGCGATCGGACCCCACGCGTCGACTATGGCGGCATCGGGCGGAGCCACGTCGAGGAGCATCATCGTCGCGGTTCGAAAGTCCAACTGACGGTCCGTGTAAATGGTCGCGTCGATCTGGCTGGCCATGCCTTCGAGCGAGCACAGGCAGAGATGGCCAAACTCGTTGGGATCTGTGCGTAACTTGGCCATAACAAGGCGAACATCGGCGTCCCACCACGTCTTACTGATCGTGCTCTGGACAAGACCGCGCTGGTACGGAAACGGACATTGATCGGTGCTCGCGTCAACGACGCGATAGCGGGGCGACCGGAACCCGAAGTACATAGCCACCTCCTCGACCGATCGATGATCGAAGTAGCGGCCGTAGACCGTCGGTGCCTCGATCACGGCCACATCGACGGCTCCATTGTCTCCGAGATAGGCGGCGAGCTCGTCCATAATGGCCGGGCTCGCGACCATGGACCGATCCCGGCGGTCGTACCCGAGCATGAACGAGGTTCGTACGGCGATCCGGCCCCCTCGCTCGCGGACCATTGCTCCGACGCCGGCCTGATCAAGACCGTGGCGTATGACCTTCGCCAGATCGTTGTGGTCCCGGCCCTCGCCAACGAACACGAGGCCGCCAGTTCGGAACGACGAGCGCCGGGTGTGCTGCTCGTCGCGCACAGATGCCGGGAGGAACCAGGGGCTGATACGTCCGAGCCGCTGAGCGAGCTCAGGAGCGGCAACCGCCGCTCGGTCTCGGTCATCGAATGCGTCGGCGAGCACACGGAAAGCCTCGCCATGCCGGCGTTCGTCGTCGCGGATCTGCTCAAACAACGTACGCTCGTCCTTGCCCGCCACAAGCTCGACGAGGCGACCGTAAGCCAGCTCGGCGGTGCGCTCGAGGACGACGTTTAGCTCGCAGTAGCGACGGAACGACCGGTAGCTGAGCTCGCCGGCGAGCGCGGGGCTGATTCGGCCAGTGAGCCGCGCAACTGTCACTAGCACGTCGGCGGTCAGGCCACCGATCGCAAGGCCCGCCGAAGTCCGGTGGTGGCGAGGCGAGGATACCCAGCCGGACAACGCCCCGACGACCTGGTGTCCGAATACGATCAAGGCTGGGATCGGCCGATGTGTCCGAAGGAGCAGACCACGCAGGTACGTGGCGTGCATTTCCTCGTCCTTCCAAACCCACACCAGGCACTGCCGTATCAGCCGGTGCATGTCCGCGTCGACAGGGAGCTCATTTACTATCGGGGCGATGACGTCCTCGCGGTACGCGACTGCCACAATCTGCTCCCGCTCCAGTGCGAGCAGCAGCAAAGAACGGAACTCGAGGTCGGGACGGGCGGAATACTGACGCCTCCACCGATCGAGAAGTTCGGTGACCTCCATCTCCAGCTCATCGGCGACGCTGAGCACACGCGCAGTTGTAGCAGACGCCGCAATCGCGATGAGTCCGGGGGCCAGCTCGGTGGTGAGGAGGCGGCGACCTGGTCGCGATGGCTGCGACGCCATAGCCGAGCAGTGCTGGTCTACGCCGCCAACGCGGACAAATCCGCGCCACGCCTGGCTTCTGCCAGACCTATGCCCATCGCCACCCGATCAGTACGCGTTCGATCCCACCCACCCGTGCCGCCTACCTCGTGCTCAGCGGGCAAAACGTTGGCTGACCTGGCGCTAGCCCATGGATTGCAGCCCGACACGGTTACCTTCGGTGTCGAGGAAGAACGCCCATAACCGCTCTAATCGTCTCCGGTCTTTGGCACGGTGACTCTGCCGCCGGCGGGTTCCACACGGTCGATGACCGTGTTCAAGTCATCGCCGCCGTTGAACTACGACGGGGGCATCGCTGGTCCACCTTGAATGAGACGCCTCCGCCGTGTGGTCCCTCGGACGGGAACCACTTCATGACGAAGTCCGGCGGCGCTTCGAGGTGGGTGAGGTCGATGGTGAAGATCGTGCCGTAGAACTGGCCGGCGCGTTCGATGTCATCGACGGGACCAGTGAATGAGCTTGTTCGTCATTGCTCGAGCTCCTTTTGCCCGCCCGGGGTGGTGTTCGCAACCTGATCCTTGGGAACGGCTGACCGTTGTGTAGTCCAGCATCGCAATCGTCAGCCGGTTCGGGTCGCCCTACCTCAGGACCAAGAGGTCCAGGCCTGCTGGTGACAAATCCTCACCGGAGACGGCCGCCATCTCCAAGGTGGACAGGCCGGAGGCGAACTCGGCGTCGCTGAGCGGCGCCAGTGTTGAGTCGGCGTGGCGCATAGCCCGGACTCGCATCGCCCAGTCGGTGAGGGTGCCCTCCGGCCGCTCGTGGACTCGTTGGAGCAGTACCAGTCCGAAACCCGCAGCTGAGAACGCGGCGACTGTTTGATCGACGGTTGGGAAGCTCTGCGCGACCCGGCCGGCGCCGGGAAAGAAGCGAAACAGCGGAATCTCGTCGTGGCGACCGGGAAAGGAGCTGCGGATCAGCACCGGCGCCCCGGCTCGCAGGACCCGGCGCAACTCGGTGGCGCAGGCGCCCAGGTCGGAGATGTGGTGGATAACGGTGGACAGCCACGCCGCTCGACAGGTGGCATCTCGGAGGGGGATGGCCTGACCATCGCCGGCGACGAACCTCACGCGAGGCGGGAGCCCCTTGCCGTGGGCCTCGGCCAGCATGCCGGCGGCCGGCTCCAGCGCGACGACCGGCAGACCGAACCACTCGTCGAAGGCCGACGCCCAGATGCCGGTACCCGCACCTACATCGAGTATCGGGCCTTCGGCGCCGGTGGGCAGGTGTTCGGCCAGCCGCTGGCGCCACTCGTCGAACACGTTAAGCGGATGTGCCCGACCCTGGTCGTAGGTAGCGGCCGCCCGGTTGTAGTCGATCCGGGCCATCGGCGAGATCGTACGGTCGCGACCCCGCACCTGCCGTCTCGAGCAGGGGAGTATGGTTATCTGCGTGAGTGCGCAGATAGAGAGAGAGCCCGAAGCGGCCCAGGTCGAGTTGGCCGTCGACATGCTCAAGCTGCTGGCCGATCAGACCCGTCTGCGCATCCTGTGGGCGCTGCTGCACGGGGAGCACTCGGTGAACAACCTGGCCGACCATCTGGGGGTTCAGCCCTCGGCGGTGTCCCAACACCTCGCCAAGTTGCGGATGGCCCGGGTGGTGCGGGTGCGCCGGGAGGGGAACCGGATGTTCTACGCGGCGGAGAACGCCCATGTCCGCTGGCTGGTGGAGGAAGCCCTCTTCCACACCGACCATCTGGTCGGGGGCGTCGCGGATCACGCCGCCGACCACGCCGCTGACGACGCCCCCGCCCCGGCGCCGGTTCCACGCAGTCGCCGAGCGTGACATCAGGCGAAGCCATCCCTGGATCCACTGGAGAACTCTTTGCACCTCGTTGATCAGACACTCACATCAGACCCGTTCCCCCCCAGCCGACACTTCGATGACACCATCGACCGCCGCGACGCCCACCGGGCCATCGCGGTGTCCGCGGCCGGACTGGCTGTCACCGGCATCGTCGAGCTAGCCGTGGCGGTGATCAGTGGCTCTGCCGGCTTGCTCGGCGACGCGCTCCACAACCTCTCGGACGTGAGCACGTCGGCGGTCGTCTTCGTCGGCTTCCGCCTGTCCAAGCGCCCGGCGAGCGCGACGCACCCGTACGGCTGGGAGCGGGCCGAGGATCTCGCCGGCCTCGGCGTGGCCGTGGTGATCTGGGCCAGCGCGGTGTTTGCGGCGGCGGTGAGCATCCACAAACTGACCGAGCACGGGCGCACCACGCATCTTGGGTACGGCATGGCCGCCGCCGTGGTCGGCATCATCGGCAACCAGGCCGTCGCCGCCTACAAGCGGCGCGTGGGGCGGCGCATCCAGTCGGCCACCCTGCTCGCCGACGCCCAGCACTCCTGGCTCGACGCGCTTTCCTCGGCCGGTGCCCTGGCCGGGCTGATCGCAGTGGCGGCGGGGTTGCGCTGGGCGGACGCCATCGCCGGACTGCTGGTCACCGGCTTCATCGTCCATGTCGGCTATGAGGTCACCCGCCAATTGCTCCATCATCTGATGGACGGCGTCGACCCTGAGGTGTTGGCCCAGGCCGAACGCGCGGCCATGGTCGTCCCCGGCGTCGCCCACGCCCACGTGCGCGCCCGGTGGATGGGCCGATCCCTTCTGGTGGAGATCGAAGGTTTCGTTGCGGCCGGCACGACGGTCGAGGCCGGGGAGGCGATCGGCCGGGCCGTGGAAGAATCGGTGGCCCTGGCCGTCCCTGAATCGCGGGCCGTGCTGTGGTGCCCTCGGGCCATTCCGGCCGCCATCGATGGCCACGACCGACACGAAGGCTCGCCGGTTCGATGAACGACGACGAAGACCACCACCACCACCACACCGGCCACAGCCACGAAATCACCCCTGACGCCGACCGGCGCTACCTGCGCATCGCATTGGCACTGATCGTCGGGTTCATGGCCGCCGAGGTCGTGGTCGCCCTGATTTCCGGCTCCCTCGCCTTGCTGGCCGACGCCGGCCACATGGTCGCTGACGCCGGCGCCATCGCCGGGTCGATCTGGGCGCTGCACCTGGCTCAGCAGCCGGCCAGCAAGATCTGGTCCTACGGGCTCAAACGGGCGGAGATCCTCGCCGCCGCTGCCAACGGCGTGACCCTCCTCGTCGTGGGGATGCTCGTCGGCGTCGAGGCCATCCGCCGCCTCGTACACCCGCCCGCCGTCCCGGGCGTGCCGCTCGTCGTGGTCGCCGCCGTCGGCATCGTCGTCAACCTGGTCGCCATCTGGGTGCTGGCCAAGGCCGACCGCCGATCGCTCAACGTGGAGGGCGCCTTCCGTCACATCCTCACCGACCTCTACGGCTTCATCGGGACCGCCGTGGCGGGCGTGATCGTCATTACCACTGGCTGGCGTCGCGCTGATCCGGTCGCGTCCCTCCTCGTCGTCGTGCTGGTGTTGCGCGCCTCCTGGTTCCTGCTGAGGGAATCCGGCCACGTGCTGCTCGAGGGCACACCACAGGACGTCGACCTCGACGAGGTCCGGGTCCATCTGAGCGAACTTTCCGAGGTGATCGCCGTCCACGACCTCCACGCGTGGACGCTTACTTCCTCGTTGCCCGCTCTCAGCGCCCACATCGTGGTCACCGACGAGTGCCTCAACAGCGGCAGCGTCGCCACCGTCCTCGACCACCTCCAGCACTGTTTGGCCAGCCACTTCGACGTCGAGCACTCCACTTTCCAACTCGAGGCCGCCACCCACGCTGACCACGAACCCGGCATGCACGACTGAAACGGCGCCGCCGCGTCACTACCTAACGGGTAATCGCTCTGCTCACTCCGATGGCGCACAGTCGAAGTCGAGAGACAACAATTACGAAGGAGTGCACGATGGCTGATGTAGCGACCACGGTCGACACCTATCTGTCGGCCTACAACGAGACGGATGAAGCGGCCCGTCTTTCATTGCTCTCGGACGCGTTCGCGGCCGACGGCCGCCTTGTCGATCCGCCGCTAACGGGCGAAGGGCGTCAGGGGATCAGTGACATGATGGGCGCCGTCCATTCACAGTTCCCCGGCCACACGTTCCGCCGGTCCAGCGGGATCGACGAACACCACGGCCTGTTCCGCTACGGGTGGGAACTTCTCGGGCCTGACGGGAGTGTGGTGCTGGCCGGTATCGATGTCGGTGAGCTCGACTCGAACAGCCAGCTGGTCCAGGTCACCGGGTTCTTCGGACCTCTTCCCGAGATTGTCTGACCAAAACCGCCAGTCGGGCCGCCGTGGCACACGGCGGCACCGACGGTGGTGAGAAGAAGTAGCCCTCATGGTTGCAACTGTTTACGGTTGGTCAATGGGAAGCGCGGGAATCGGCGAGCTCGTCCGAGTGTGGCGGGCGCGCCGGCACCGGAGCCAGATGGACCTCGCCCTGGAGGTCGGTGTGTCCCCGAGGCATCTCAGCTTCGTCGAGACTGGTCGCTCCAAGCCGAGCGCCGAGCTGGTGCTGGCTCTGGCTGAGCATCTCGACGTGCCGTTGCGGGAGCGAAACACCCTCCTCCTCGCCGCCGGGTATGCACCTCACTACGTCGAGACGCCGCTCGACGATCCGGCGATGACTCGAGTGCGGGCGGCGCTACAGCAGCTCCTCGATGCCCACGACCCGTACCCCGGCGTGATCCTCGACCGGCACTGGAACGTGGTGGCTACGAACAACGCCGCGTCCATGCTGGCGGCGGGACTGCCCGAGCACCTGCTCGGCCCGCCGATGAATATTTTCCGCGTCAGCCTCCACCCGGAAGGGCTGGCCGCTCGAACCCTGAACTTCGCCGACTGGGCTACCTACCTGGTCGCACAGCTCCGGCGGTTGGCGGTCATCACCGCCGACCCTGTCCTCCACGAGCTCCACGCCGAGGTCACTCAGTATCCCAACGTCATTGAGCTGACCTCGCGTCCGGGTTGGCTCGACATCGAGGAACGCCAGCTTTTGATTCCGTGCCGGCTGGAGATGGGCGGAGTCGAGCTGTCGCTGTTCACGACCCTCACCACGTTCGGGACACCTCGCGACATCACCCTCGATGAGCTCGCGGTGGAGCTGTTCTTCCCCGCTGATGAAGCAACCGATCGAATCCTGCACACCACCTGAGCGCATCATTGTGCCGAGGCGGGCACGATGGTGCCGGTCACCTCACCGAAGCCGATGCGCGTCGTCCCTTCGCCGACGGCCCATCCGCGCATGATCACCCGATCGCCGTCCTCGAGAAAGGCGCGGGTGCTGCCGTCCGGCAGCTCGATGGGACGCTCGCCGCGCCACGTGAGTTCGATCAGGCTTCCCTCGGTCCCTCGGTCGGGGCCCGAGACCGTGCCCGACGCGAAGAGATCGCCCGCGCGGATGGACGCACCGTTCACGGTGGCATGGGCGAGTTGCTGCGCTGGAGTCCAGTACATGTCGTCGAAACGGTTCCTGCTCACGACGACCGGGTCCGTGCCGACTGCGGCCATGGCTTGGCTCTGCAGAAGGATCTCGAGCTCGATGGCCAGACCCCAGGGCTGGTCGCAGCGAAGATAGCCGGCCACGGGTGGGTCCTGAGGTGGCGGCGCCACGCGATGGGGCTCTAGCGCGTCGAGGGTGACCAGCCAGGGCGAGATGGAGGTGGCGAAACTCTTGCCGAGGAATGGGCCCAGGGGCTGGTATTCGTACGCCTGGATGTCGCGCGCTGACCAGTCGTTGACCAAGCAGAAGCCGAAGATGTGCTCACCGGCGGCCGCCGTCGGGACCGGCACTCCTCGACCGCTGCCCGACCCGACGACGAAGCCGATCTCCAACTCGATGTCCAGCGCGGCCGTCGGTCCGAATTTGGGCGAGCCGCCGACGAGGCGTAGCGCCGAAGGCCGGCGCACGTCAGTACCGGAGCACACGATGGTGCCGGACCGGCCGTGATAGCCGACCGGCAGATGTCGCCAGTTGGGCAGGAGTGGCTCGCTGTCGGGCCGGAACAGACGTCCGAGGTTCCGAGCGTGGTGGATCGAGGAGTAGAAATCGACGTAGTCGCCGACGGTGACGGGCACGTCCATGCGTAACGAAGCGCTCTCGACCACCGCCCCCGGAGGCGGCGGGGGAGCGGGATCGCCAAGAAGCTCCTGCAACCTGGCGCGCACGGCCGATGCCGCCGGCCGCCCCGCGGCCAGGAATCGGTTAAGGGTCGGCTCGGAAAAGCATCCGTGCGGAACGCCACAGCCGTCGAGGAGGCCGGCCTCGGCCAGGATGTCGAGATCCAGGGCACGATCGCCGATGGCCACGAACGCCCCTGGCTTAGATTCTTCGGACGAGCCAATGCCGAACGGCAGGTTCTCGATGGGGAAGGGAGAGCCGGCCTCCACCTCCACCCAGCGACCCGTGCTCACGGGCTGGCGGCCAGGAGCTGATCGAGTTGATCGGCGTGCTCGTGGTAGTGACCGGTCACGAACCGATCCAGGAATTGCCACAGGTCCATGACACCGAGAGTCTCGTGGCGGCCTTTCCGCGTCCAGTCCTGGGGCGACAGCTTGCCCAGGTCAGCGGTCATGAGGTCGATGTCCGCGAGGACCGTGGCGACATGTTCAGCGACCGGCTCGTGACGGTGGGCCTCGATCATGGCGATCCGGTTCGGGTCGGCTTTCGTGCGGCCGAACGGCACCGGATCGGTCGAATCAGCGTCGACGATTCGATGGAGCTCGGCGCGCCAGTAGCCACCGAACTCGGCCAGATGGGCCCAGACTTGGCCCGCATCCCACTGCTCGCCGCAGGGCACATCTGGAGCGGTGAGCCCGCGGGCCGGTGTCGAGGCGAGGCTTTCGAGCCGGGCCTGGGCTCGTTTGAGTTCTTCGGTTGCATCCCTGGCGCCGCGAGCCGCCAGATCGTCGGGAACCATGTTCTCAGCTTATGTAGCGCACCAGACGCGCAGGTGGCCGGATCACGGACCCGAGGGTGAGTGATTCCAGCCAGGGCGGGCCAAGCGCTTGGTTCTACTTCGCGGTGCTGGCGGCAGCCTTGTTCACTGGCGCAGCTGGCGCACTTGTCGACGACGGCAGTGCACTCAGGCGAAGAAGGTAATTCTTCTGTAGCTCGAGGGCCTTCTCGGCGAATCCGAAGAAGAATTCGACGCCCTTGGCCGGGTCGACCGGTGTCGGGGTCGGGAGCAGGCTGGCCCCGGGGAGGTCGGCAAGTGCTGAGCTCACCCGCTCGGCGATCGGCTCGATCACCGAGCGCGACTGGTCCGGCAGTTCCTTGATGGCGGAGAGGAGCTGCTCTCCGGCTTCGGTAGCAATGTCGGCGTACTGAGACACGGTTTCGGAGGTAAGGGTTTGTGCTCAGAATATCAAGCAGGTGCGGTGTGTGTAAAGCAAGAGCGCTTGGCCGATCACGCAGGCGTCGACGAACCAATCAGCGCCAGGTACATATGCATCAACGCCTCCTTCTGGTCCGGCGTCAGTTTCGGGTCGCGCCGGATGGCATCAGCTACGTCCGGGCCATCGCCCGAGGGCTCGTCGAGGAGCCCAATCTGCGAGTAAAGGGAGCTGGCCGAGAGCTTGAGGGCATCGGCAATGGCCTTGAGTACGTCGGCCGATGGGCGATACAGGCCTCGTTCCACCTGGCTGAGGTAAGAGTTTGACAACCCGGCGGCTCGCGCCATCTGGCGGAGGGAGAGCTTGGACAGGTGACGCTGCACCCGGATGTACTCCCCGAGGGCCTCGAGGGCGGGGTCGATGGCGACCATGCCCAAAGTCTAGACCCGTGGCGCTTGGCACACCAAGCAGATTGAGGCCGGCGGTCTAACCGGTAACCACTCGGGCGGTGTCTCGAGCGATGAGCAGTTCCTCGTCGGTCGGAACTACCAGGGCCAACACCGCGCCGGGGAGGCTGATGCGCCCCCGGGTCAGGCGACCGTTGTCGGCATTGGCCTCCGCATCCTCGGTCAACCCAAGGAAGGCCAGCCGACCGAGCACGAGGCTACGGACCACTGCGCTGTTTTCCCCGATGCCGCCGGTGAAGACGAGCGCGTCGAGGCGTTCGAGCCCGACGACCAAGCCGGCGACCGCCTTGGCGAGGCGGTACACGAAGACGTCGAGGGCCAGCTGCGCCCGCTCGTTCCCGCCGGCGGCGGCGGAAACGATGGTGCGCATGTCGTAGCCGAGTCCCGAGAGCCCGTGTAGCCCGCTGTGGACGTTGAGGGCATGGGTCAGCTCGTGGACGTCCCGACCGGTCCGGCCGGCGAGGTAGTCGAGCAGGCCCGGGTCGACATCACCCGACCTGCTCCCCATGACCAGGCCTTCCAACGGGGTCAGACCCATCGTTGTGTCCACCGAGACACCGTCCCGAATGGCGACCGCGCTGCATCCGTTCCCGAGGTGGGCCGCGACCAGCCGCAACTCCTTGAGCGGCCGGTCCAGCAGAGTTGCCGTCTGCTGGCTCACGAAGCGGTAGCTGGTGCCATGGAACCCGTACCGCCGTACCGCGTGATCCACGTACCACTCGTCGGGTACCGCGTATCGGAAGGCGTGAGGGGGCATCGTCTGGTGGAACGCGGTGTCGAACACGGCCACCTGGGGCAGCTCGGGAAGGACTTCCCGCACGGCCTCGATGCCGTCGATGTTGGCCGGATTTTGCAGCGGCGCCAGGACGCTCAATGTGCGCAGCGAGGCGATGACGTGGTCGTCGATCAGCACCGCGGAGGTGAACTGCTCCCCGCCGTGGACGACCCGGTGCCCGGCGCCGAGGAGGTGGAATCCGGCGCCGTGCTGGTGTACGTGGTGAAGGACTCTGGCCACGACGGCCGCCGAGGTGGCATCCGGGAGCTGTTCTTCCACGTCGTCCTGACCCCAGTGGATCCGGAGCAACGCTTCCGGCGTTTCGAGCCGCTCCCCGAGGCCGTCCATGACTCGCTCGCCGCTCCCAGGCTCCACGACGGCGAACTTGACCGATGAGCTGCCAGAGTTGAGCACGAGGACCAAGCCGTCAGACCCTCCGGTGCCAGCGTGGCCTTTGCTCGTATCACGCGTCGGCATTCCCGGATCGTACCGATCGGGTTCGCCGGCGTTCTTGTCTGGCGCCGCGCCTCTAGAGTTCGCCATCGGTGACCGATCTCTTGGTACTCGACCCCGTCGTGTCGCAGGTAGAGGGGGACGCGCTGCTTGACCTCTGGCGCACGTTCCCGGCGTACCGGCCTTCGAACTTTCGGCCACCACGAAGGGCCGGACCTCGGCCGGTACCGCCATTGATCGCCCCTCCACTGGGCGGTCGCCCAGACGCGTCGTCCAACTTCATTCGCACCGGGGGGCGATTCGGGCGAGCCGATGAGCCTCGGCACCTCCTGGTCGCCCGCACCAACTACTTCCGCGCCACGTACGCCCAGGGAGCTCACGTCTATGGCCATGGCATCGAGTTGCTGCTCCACAATCAGCGGCTGATACAGGCGGCCCAGCATCTGCATGGGCGGCAGGTCGTCGTTCCGTTGATTGTTTATGCAAATGTCTTGCTTCCCGGTCAGGAGCTCGGACTGCACACGGACGTCCCCGAGTTCCGAGGAGCCGGCCGCAACGCAGTGCCGCTGTGGCTGCTCGTGGTCATGAGCCACTCGGGGCTGTTTGAGCGCTGGCGAATCCCGATCGCCACGGCGGTCGTGTACCTCGGATCGGCTCAAGGTGGCGAGTTCGCCTACTACCCAGACGGGCCAACGGCGCCCAGCAAGGTTCATATTCCCCGCCACAGTAGCGCCGTCGTGCTCGATGCCGACTCGATCTTCCACGGCGTCGACCGCGTCAACGGCGGTGATGACAGCGTCCTCGCCGAGTTGCGAGCGAGCATGACGCTTGCTTATGAGGATGGCGGGATTTGGGTCCTGCGGGACGGGGAGGAGGCCTTCGCCCGATACGGTGATGACCAACTACGTGTCTCGATGTCGTGGAAGGCTCACTGCTTCGCCGACGAGGAAGAGCGGCGGATGTGGTTGGAGCACACCGACGACCTGCCTCTGGGCACCGTTCTCGAAAGCCTGGTCGGCGAACTCCGTCACCGCGGATGCCTAAGGGGCGACGATCACGGACTGAGTCCTACTGACCTCGGCTGGCTGCTGATCAACGAGTTCGTTCGGTTTCCTCCGGCCGAGTCTGGCGAGCGGCCGGCTTCATGAGACCGCGGGCTATGCCCGCCGGCCGGGTCGGTGACCGACGGCGCCCTCCATCGGATGACCGGCGCCCGGCTACGGTAAGACGATGACGAGGGGACGGACGCGGTGCCTGCCAGCGAGCTCATCGAGCGGGTAGCCCAGCTGATCCTCGACGCCGAGCCGGTAGTGGACGACGCGGCGCGGCACCAGCTTCAGGAACTCGAGGCGCGCTTGCGCGAGCCTGCCCGCGTCGCCGTCGTAGGCCGAGTCAAGGCCGGCAAGTCCACTCTGGTCAACGCCCTCTTGGGACAGCGCGTCGCGCCGACCGACGTAAGTGAGTGCACCCGGGTCGTAACCTGGTTCCATTACGGGCACCCCCAGCGGCTCGTGATCCGTCTCCACGATGGAAGCTCCGTCGAGAGCCAGCTCACGCCCCAGGGCCGGTTGCCTGACGAACTTGGTGTCCCTCTTGAAAAGGTGGCCTCTCTCCACGCCTACCTGGCGAACGAGACACTTCGGTGGATGACCTTGATCGATACGCCGGGCATCGGTTCGGTCCACAGAGAGCGCAGCGCGGCCACCGAAGAGCTTCTGACGGCGGCCCGCGAGAGCTCTCAGGCCGCCAGCGCCGCCGACGCGATGGTGTTTGTTCTCAACCATTCCCTGCTGGATGATGAGAAGCGGGCGCTCGAGATCTTCCGGGGTGGGGAGGGAGAGCAGGCTGGGACGGCTGCTAACGCGGTCGGAGTTCTCAGCCGGGCCGACCAGCTCGGAGACGGCGCGGACGACCCCTGGCAGCTGGCCCTGGAGTTGGCTGACCGGTACGCGGGGGTATTCAAGGACGAGGTCGCCACGGTTGTCCCCGTGATCGGGCTCTTGGCCGAGACCGCGGAGGCGGCGATGCTGACTGAGCTCGACGCCAAGCACCTGACCGTCCTCGCGGCCATGGAGGCGAAGCCGTTCGAGCGCCTCCTCTGGTCCGCCGACCGCTTTGTCACCGGCGAGGCACCCGTGCCGGGCGAGGCCCGCGAGCGGCTGCTGACCCTGCTCGACCTTTATGGCGTCGCCCGAGCGGTCGAGTTTATCCGGGCCGGGGCGGCGGGGGCGGGTGCCCTGCGCCGGGAGTTGTCCACGCTCTCCCGGATCGGCGGACTCAAGCGGACCCTGTCGACCTACTTCAAGGAGCAGGACCACATCCTCAAGGTCCGCTCCGCCCTCGACATCCTCGACCGGCTCAGCTTCGCTGACCCACGAGGGCCGATCGACTTAGGGCGAGCCAAGCTACGGGCAGGGTTGGAGGCGCTCCGGCTCGACCCGGTGATGCAGCCCGTCGCTGAACTTGAGGTCTGGCATCACTGTTGCACCGGCCGGGTCATGCTCTCGGACACCTGGATGGACGACCTGCGCCGCCTCTTCACCCCCGGACCACTCGCCGGGCGGCTGGGCGCGCCCTCCGACGAGTCGCCGATGTTGCGAGAACACGCACGGCAAGCCATGGTTCGATGGCGGTCGTTCATGGTCGCCGAGGCCTCCCCCGCGCAGGCGAGTGTGGCCCGGGTAGTGCTGCGCTCGTATCAGCTGGCGTGGCAGTCCATTCCATGACGGACCAGGCGATCGCTCCCTATGTACAGCGTGTCCAAGGCCTGCTGCGAACAAGTGGCAGGGGCGAGGCGGCAAACCAGCTCGGCAA
>CAXMLU010000399.1:0-3481 GCA_964194255.1 uncultured bacterium | reverse complement strand
GGTGGCGGTGGCGGTGGCGGCGAGAAAGATCACGCGGCGAACGATCGGCTCCGGGTCACGGCCGAGCAGGTCGAGGGCCCGCCCGAAGACCAGGCGCTGGGTGTCTGGGTCGAGCGCATCGACGAAGCCGGCGGACTGCGCCAGACCCATCCGCCATGCGACCATGTCCGCGGGTCCGAGGTCTGGGAATTCGATCTCGCGCCGCTCCACGCATCGCGGCCGCATCCCGCCGCGCTCGATCGCCGCCTTCGCCTCGTCGACCGTGCCCCAAGTGGCCATCGCGGCCTTGAGGGCGTCGTACCACGGCGGTCGCTCCCAGCCGAACTCGGACAGCGCCTTCTCGACCGCCGCCTTGGCGGGGTGGTCGTCGTCCGCGGCGTAGGTCGATGCAACGAGAAGATCGCCGACCCGCCCAGCCTCGCGGAGGCCGGCCGCCGGTTCTTCAAGGTGGTTCAGCGAGAAGGCGGCGAGCACGATGTCGAACACCCCGCCCCTGAAGGGCAGCGCCAGCGCATCACCGACAGCGGCCGGCGGCCGGTCGTCGCGGCCGCGCAGCAGCATCCCGAGGGCCAGATCGGCCGCGATGACGCTGGCCCCGGCCGATTGGGCGGCGCGTGACCCGACCCCTGTGCCGCTGCCCAGGTCCAGCACGAGCCGGCCGCCAAGCGATAGGGGACTGAAGTCGACGAGGAGCTCGGCGAGCCGTTGGTACACGCGGGCTGGCCCAGCCGCCCAAGCCGACGCACCGGCCGAGTACGCCGCGCCGACAGTGCTCAAAGGTGCCGTGCTCCCTCGCGTGCCCGATCGCACCACCATCCCAGCTCGTCATCAGTCCCAAGGCCTTTCTCCCACCCAAAGAGCACCATGGTGCCGAGCAGGCAGAGACTCAGCTGGCGTTCCCACCATCCCTCGGTCGCGATTCCGTTGGCCTCGAGGGCGGACCGCAAAGCGCTGATCGCATCCTCCTTGTGGTGAGGCAGCCGGGCCGCGTTGATCGCCAGGTACCAACCGAGCTCGAAGCAGATCGGCCCTTCGCCGCAGTAGGTCCAGTCGAGCAGTGCGACGCGACCGTCGTCGTGGACTCCCAGGTTGCCGAGCTTCCAATCACTGTGCAGGAAGGTGAGCGGGGTGGTCGACACTGCGTCGACAAGTGGCCGGGTATCAGCTCGCACGGCGCTCAATATCGAGCTCACGTCGCTCGGTGCCCGCTGGAAGAAGTGCTCCCAACCTTCCGCGGCAATCTTTGGCACCGGATTCGGCCATCCCAGTTGGCGTTCCGCCTCGATATCGTCATCGCCAAAGAAGAGCCAGCGGTTGGCCAGGGGCAGCAGACCAACCGTGTCCTGCCATCCCCACATAACCGCCGAGAGCGCGGCGAGGCCACCGAGCAATTGCAGATGAGTCTTCATGGGGAGCGGATCGTCCCCGGCGGGGACAAGCACGTCGCTGAGATCGCGCATGAGGAGAGCGGCGCCCAGCCCGTCTCGACCCTGCCCGCCGGCGGCGCCGACCATGCCGTGATCGATCCGTTCGGGCAGCACGTCCATGAGCCCGGCGCGCCAGACGTCAAGTGGGATGCAGGTCGTCTCGTGGAAGAAGCGCATGGTCCAGTCGGTGTCGATGTGGACGTGCTTCAACACATGAGGCTCACCGTCGATCATCACCCGCTCGAAACCCACGCCGGACTTCGAGTCGCTGTGCAAGAAGGGCTGGCGCTCGGTAGCGCCGGCAAGCAGCTCGTCAACCGAGGTGGCGACGGACCGCGGCTTCAGACGGGGTGTCCGCATCTCAGCCAGCATCGCTCGCCGCTTCCATCTCCGCCAACAGCGTCGCCGACCACCGGCCGCCGCACCACATGTCGTGATGCGAAATGCGACCGTCACCGTCGAGCTCGAGGACGTGCACCTGGCGGGCGGCATGCGGCACCCCGCCCTCGATCCAATTGACGGTCAGTTCGACGACCTCGCCGGTGGCGATGGGATGGCGGCGCAGCTCCTCGAAGGTGCCGGGGTCCTGGAACCAGGCGCGGAGCTGGCGGCGGATGCCATCGTCCCCGCGGACGGACAAGCGCCAGCCGGGCACGACGGCATCGAGGACCGCCCCTTCCGCCCAGGCGCTGGGGCCGTCATGCTCGCCACGAACCGTGGCAAGGAACCGGTCGATGGCTGATGTCTTGGTGGTCGTGGTCATGACCGGATCGTTGCACCAGTGACTTGCAACGATCTTGCACTCGCACCGCAAGATCGTTGCAGGTCGCAAAGCAGACCGTCGGCTCATCGAAACCAACCAAGGAGATGGCGCGATGGCAATCAACGAACACAAGCTCAACGACCTCATTGGGCGATTTGTGACCGACTTCGGGGCCGCGATGCACGCAGCGACCGTGGTCATCGGCGACAAACTGGGCCTCTACGCCTCGCTCGCCGAACTTGGGCCGATCACCGGTGCCGATCTCGCCCAGGCGCGGGGATTCGACAAGAGGTTGGTAGAGGAGTGGCTCGCCGCCCAGTTCGTGAGCGGCTACGCCGAATATGACCCCGCAGCGCGGACCTTCTGGCTCACCGAAGAGCAGGCGGCCGTGCTGGCCGACGACTCGACGCCCGCATTCCTGGTCGGAGCCCAGACGATCACGGCGGCGATTTGGAAGGACGAAGAGCGCATCCGGGACGCATTCCGCTCGGGCAGAGGGGTCGGATGGCACGAACACAGCCACGACCTGTTCCACGGTACCGAGAAGCTGTTCAAGCCCGGGTACCTCGGCAACCTGGTGTCGGCCTGGATCCCCGCGCTGGACGGGGTAGAAGCGAAGCTGCGTTCCGGCGCCAAGGTCGCCGACATCGGGTGCGGACACGGCTCCTCGACCATCCTGCTCGACCAGGAGTACCCGAACGTCGACATCACCGGCTACGACTACCACGCCGAGTCGATCGACGAGGCTCGCAAGCGCGCCGCGGACGCAGGGGTCGGCGAAAGAGTCAAGTTCCAGGTTGCCTCTGCCCAGGACTTCCCGGGCACCGGGTACGACCTGGTGTGCATCTTCGACGCGTTGCACGACATGGGTGACCCGGTCGGGGGCGCTGCCCACATCCGTGCCTCCCTCGCTGACGACGGCACGTGGCTGCTGGTCGAGCCGATGGCCATCGCCGGGCTCGAGAACAACGTGAACCCGGTGAGCCGGATCTTCTACGCCGGCTCGGTAGGCATTTGCACTCCCGCGGCCGAGGCTCAGAGCGGTGGCTACGCGCTCGGCAACCAGGTGTCCGACGAACGTTGGAGCGAGATGCTGAGCGACGCCGGCTTCAGCCGCTTCCGCCGCGCCACCGAGACCCCATTCAACCGGGTGTTCGAGGTGCGTCCCTAATGGGATCGTCCGCTAGGCCGACAGCCATCGGCGCGTCGCAGGGCGGCGCGCCGATCGCTGATCGTCACGGCGTCAGCGCTTAGAGCATCGTTTGCCGCCTTTCGGGCCGCGCGGTACCCC
>CAXMLU010000398.1:0-3506 GCA_964194255.1 uncultured bacterium | reverse complement strand
ATGTGTATAAGAGACAGCCCGTAGGCTGGTCATATGCCGATCCTTCGTGTCACGATCCTGCGATGACGACGACGAACACGTCGAGCACCGCGCCCGTCCTCGTGCCGGCGGGGCGGGACGCCTGCTCTTGGGACAGTCGCTGTAGAGAACGTCCCCCACTCCATGTCATCTCCGCTGGCCCGAGTGTCTGACGAGGCAAGCGAGCGCAGGGAAGTCTCGAGCGAGCCCACGACCGACCGGGGCCGGCGGACACGTGAGGCCCTCATCCGGGCGGCGAGGCGGGTCTTTGAGAAAAAGGGATTCCTGGACGCACGGATTGTCGATATCACCCGCTCCGCCCGAGTTTCCTACGGAACCTTCTACACCTACTTCCCGTCCAAGGAAGCCGTCTTCCGCGAGCTCGTTTACCGGACACAGGAAGACCTGGGACTGACGGTCCCGCACCATGACAGCCATGAACTGACCGTCTGGGAGCGTATTGATCGAGCCAATCGAGGCTATTTCGAGGCTTATAAGCGCAACGCGAGAATGATGGCCATCATCGAGCAGGTGGCGACCTTCAACGACGAATTCCGCCAGCTCCGGCGTGAAGCTCGTTATGCCGCGACGAATCGATCGGAGCGGGCCATCGAGCGCTGGCAGCGAGAGGGCCTCGTGCCGAGGGATTTGGATGCTCGGTACGCCGCCAGCGCGCTGGGGTCAATGGTCGACCGATCGATCTATGTGTGGCTGGTCCTAGGTGAACCTTTCGAGGAGGGTCTCGCCATTTCGACCCTGAACCTGCTGTGTGCGAGGGCGCTCGGTCTTGCGGTCGGGCCGAGTGCCGAGACGATCCGACGCTCCGGCTGAGTGCGCCGAGGTCAGTTTTCACGTGTCGGCGCTTGCCAACAACGCGCCGCCGCATTAGAACTACGCACCAAGAGTTGATACCGATGTCAAAGTCAGGGTTAATCCCTGAAGGTATGACTTTAGCGGAGTTCGCTCTGTTGCTTGTCGCAAAGGTCCCACAAGGATATCGTGTCAAGGGGGAGAATGATCCTCGGGGGGTCGATGTCTCGACTTACGGCAACGAGCCCAGAGTTCCTTCCAGCCGCGGGCCAACCGCGCCGACCGGGCCCACACTCGCGCGGCGTCGGCCATCTCGGTTGAGATGGCTCGCGATGGCGCCGACGCGGTGATCGTTCGAATCCCCGCCGAGAAGTTGTCGACCACTACCGAGGAGGCGCTAGATGGACCGTGACTTCACCCCCGACCCGTCGGTCGAGACGCAACTGACTCGCCGGGAGGCACTCAGGCGGCTCGGCTTCGGTGCCGCGGCCGTCGCGGCCGGCCCGACGTTCCTGGCTGCGTGCGGGAGCAGCAAGAAGGCCGCGTCTTCGGCCACAACCGTGGCGGGCGGCGGAGTCACCCCGGCCGCAGGGGATGCGGGCTCGCAGCTCGCCAAGTTGCTCAACATCGACAAAACCGCGGCCGGCGCGGGCATGACCTTCCAGATGGGCGTCGTGCTAGCACTGACCGGCAACGGCTCGTTTTACGGCAAGACGATGTCACGGGGCACGGACCTCGCCGTCAAGCACATCAAGGCAGCAGGCGGCCCCGACATCAAGGTGATCTACAAGGACCACAAGTCGGGCGACCCCCAGGCCGGCACCCAGGCCGTGACCGAGTTGGGCACCGCGGGGGTGCCGGCGAAGCTGGCGTCCTATGTGGACGACTTGGGGGCCATGCTTGCGGGCACCGCCCAATACAAGATGTTCACACTGGATGGAGGAGGGGGCACGAGCATCTTCGGGCAGGGGAAGCCCTATTTCTGGGGCACTCGGGCGATCACCCCCAACGATGCCGTGCCTGGCCTGCTCAAGTACCTGCACGACAGCTTGCCTAGCGCCAAGACGCTCGGTTTCACCGGCTGGGACATTGGCGAACCGAGCAACACCCAGATCAAGGTCGACCTTCTCAAGAAGGTCGCGGACGGCGGCTACACGTTCAACGGCCTCTACGAGCTGTTCCCGCCGAGCACCACCGACTACGGGACCATCCTGCCCAAGCTCAAGGCCAACGAGCCCGACATCCTCTTGATCGGCGCTTACGGCCAAGATCCCGGCTTCTTGCTGAACCAGTCGCTGACCAGCAGCATCAAGTCGACGATCGTCGGGTTCGAGTTCACGCCCGACGGCATCAAGGCGTCGAAGGGCGCCTACGACAGCACGGGTTGGACTTTCGCCTACGACTATTTCGACCCGGGCAACCCCGTGAGCCCGCTGGCCAAGCTGTTCACTTCCGAGTTCGTGGCCGCCTATGGCGACAAGCCGGACTTCTATGCCGCCGACTTCTACGAGAACACTCTCGTGATGTGGGAGATCATCCGCCGGGTACTGAAGAAGGGTGGCAATATCAGCAGCGGCGCCGAACTGGATGCAGCGTTGCGCGACAACCTGACGGTGGTCAGCGTGTATGGCGGTGACGCCAACACCGTGGGCTCCTTCACCCTCGATGCCACGACCCACTCGGTCAACAAGCGGGGCATGGGCGTGTTCACCTACAAGGGTGGCAAGGTCACGCCCAAGGCGTTCTACGGTATCAACGGTGACGGCTACCACAAGGTGTAGGCGCGGTGGCTATAGCGGCCACCGCGCTGATGCCCATCCGAGGGTTCCGGTGGCGAGGAGCCCGCGACCAACAGGAGCGATGCCTTGCTCGCTGTTTTGACGTTTGACTCGGTCACCCAGCTCACGGTGGTGGCCATACGCAACGGCGCCTTCTACGGCCTACTGGGGGTGGGTTTCGCCCTTATTCTGGGGGTGACAGGGCGTTTCCACTTCGCCTACGGCTTCACCTATGCCCTGGCTGCCTACCTCGTCTTCACCTTCATCGACCGGTCCCATCTGTCGCTCTGGCCTGCTGCCGTGCTGGGCATCTTGTTGGTGACCCTCTTCGGTGTCGCCATCGAACGGTTCATCTACCGGCCCCTGGCCGCCGGGGCGGGGGCGAATGCCCTGCTGGCTATCTTCGTCGCGTCGCTGGGCCTCGGTATCGCGGGTGAGAACATCATCCGGCTGTTTTGGAGCTCGGCCGCCCAGCAGCTTCAGGGCATCACCGTCAAGCCCTATCACCTGGGACCCACCAACTTCCTCAATCTGGACGTTTACCAGGTCGTCATCGCCGTCGTGCTGGTGACGTTCTTGACCCTTGCCTTGCGATACACCGGTCTGGGCCGGGCCATCAAGGCGACCAGGTCGAACCCGGACATGGCCCGGATCATCGGTCTCAATCCGAACACCATTTATCTGCTGTGCTTCGCGATCGGCACGTTCCTTTGTAGCGTTGCCGCCTTCTGGCGAGGCATGGAGTTCAACGTCCAACCCGACATGGGCTTCCAGCCGGTCATCTTCGCCTTTGTGGTCGCCTTCCTGGCCGGCACGGCGAGTTCGCCGGCTCGCGTCTTCATCGTGGGCATCCTGGTCAGCCTGATCGAGCAGTACAGCTCCATCTGGTTGTCGGCCCGC
>CAXMLU010000397.1:0-13812 GCA_964194255.1 uncultured bacterium | reverse complement strand
GCGCGCAGACGTTCCACGAACAGGCGGGCGTCGGCTACGGGCGCCAGTGTGTCTATGGCTCCGTGGATCACAAAGAAGGGCGGGGCCCCGGCGTGCACGCGATCGATCGGTGACGCCTTGGCGTACGCATCAGGATCCCGCTCGATGGACACCTTCATCACCACCCGGCCGAGGAAGTCCTGGAAGCCGTCCTTGTGCCAGGCCTTCGTGCGGTTGGTGAAGTCGTAGACGGCGTAGTAGGGGATACAGGCCTGAACGGTCGTGTCTGCGTCCTCGAAGCCCGGTTGATACTCGGCGTCGTTGGCGGTCAGGGCCAGGAGGGCGGCCAGATGGCCTCCTGCCGATCCGCCTGTGACCACGACGAGGCTGGGATCACCCCCGTACTCGGCGGCGTGGGCCCGGATCCACGCCATCGCTCGCTTCAAGTCCACCAGGTGATCCGGGAAGGTGGCGCGGGGGCTCAGCCGGTAGTTGGCGTTGAAGCCCACCCACCCGTGCTCCGCCATAAGGGCCAGCAGCGGCTGTCCCTGATCGTCCTTGCGGCCGATCACCCATCCGCCGCCGTGGATCTGCAACAGGATCGGCGCCCCGGTCGGGTGGTCCTTCCGGCGATGGATGTCGAGGCGCAGCCGCTTGCCGCCGACCTCGGCGTAGACCACGTTGCGGATGCGCTCGACGTGGCGCCCTTTGCGAGGGAACGGGAAGACGAGTTGGCGCAACGGCACAGCATCGGCGACGTCGGCGGCGCGCGGCCGCCGGTCCAGGTGCCGGTGATAGCCGGCGCCGAGGGCGTCGACGAGCGCCTGCTCGACGACCTGGCTGGCCTGCAACGAAGCCCGGATGAGCACGACCAACCCGGTCCAGGAGATCAAGCTCAGGCCCAGGCCAACCCAGCCAGGCCAGCTGGACAACGCCCCCTCGGCGATGAAGATGGCGGTCGCCACCAGCTGCCAGGCCAGGTGATGGGCGGCCAGCTCGTTCGTCAGCCAACTGGTGAAGAAGCTCGGCAGGAGGCTGAGGGCGCGGCGCCGGGGAAGAAAGGCATTGAGCGTCATTAGCGCGCCGACGGCACTCACCACGAGGAACCACCAAGCCCAGCTCACGATCTGAGGCTACGGCCCGTGTTCGGCTTTGATCAACCCGGCGCGAACATGCTCAGCCACTGGTCGCGAGAGGTCGGCTTGAACACGTAGTTCAGTTCCTTGATGGCCGCCAGGCTGGCCACTGATGCCGGCGAGTAGCGGTGACCGGGATACACGGCGACGTCGTCGGGCAGCGATGCGAGGCGCTGAAGGCTGTCGTACATGGCGGCCGGATCGGCGCCGGGCAAGTCCGTGCGCCCGCACCCTTCCAGGAAAAGGGTGTCTCCCGACACCAGAAGGCGATCGACGAGGAAGCACTGGCTGCCCGGCGTGTGACCAGGCGTGTGGAGCAGCTCAATGGGGATGGCGCCGACCGTCACCACGTCGCCGCTGTCGTGGGCCACCAGATCCGTGGCCGCCACGCCCGTGACCCGGCGCACCCATTCGGCCTCGTTGCGATGGACGTGCACAGGCACGGGCGCGATGGCCAGCAGGTTGCTGATCCCCTCGATCCCGTGGCCCGCCATGGATCCCCCGACATGATCGGGATGGTGGTGGGTGACCAGGGCGCCGACCAGGTGCATGCCGTCAGCCTCGACCTGGGACACCAAGTCGGCGACGCCATAGGCGGGATCGACCACGACCGCCTCTCCGGTGGTCCGATCGCCGATCAGGTACACGAAGTTCACCATCTGGGCGGCCAGCGGGACACCTTCGGCGAAGTCCCGGCCGGACAGCAGCTGGCGGAAGTACAGCCGTTCAGGCAACCGAGGACGACCGGCGAGCTGGCACGAGCTCGTCGAGCAATCGGCGGGTGGTGGCGGCGACTTCGGCCACCGCCCCCTCGAAGGCGGCGGCATTCGCTCGCGATGGGCTGCGGTAGCCGCTGATCTTGCGGACGTACTGCAAGGCAGCGGCCGCCATTTCGTCCTCCGTGGCGGGAGGCTCAGCGTCCCTCAATGTCTTGATGCTTCGGCACATGCCTCTCAGCCTAAGCGCCGGAGCGAGGCAAGTTGGGCCGGTTCAGAACAGGCCGATGGCGTGACCGATAGCCCACGTGCCCCAGGCATGCGTCCCCAGGATGAACACTTCGATGAGGGCCATCATCGAGTTCTGTCCCTGCTCGGCCCAGTCGTGGATCATGAGCACGAAATACAGCAGGTTGAGGAGGAGGCCGCCGGCGGCGGCGATCGGGGTGAGGAACCCGAACACCAGTCCGAGTCCAAGGGCCAGTTCGGCGTAGACCACCAGATAGGCCATGAGCTTCTTGCGGGGCAACACCGTTTTCTCGAAGCCCACCTTGACGAACGACCACCGATGTTTGGCGGCTACGGAGGCGGCCCAGTCGATGCCACTGCCCCGATCGAACCACGCCTTCTTGTTCTTGTGGCGATAGCTCTCCAGCCACCACAACCCGACACCGATGCGGAGCACCGCCAACCATTGCCGGCCGTTCAAGAGGGTCGTCACGGCGACTCAACGTAGTTGCCGGTCGTGGTTGGAGGCGGGTTGCAGCCGGATCCCCCTCCAGGGGGACCGGCTTCCGCCCGTAGGGGGATGTTCCGGGCGTCCTCCCCCGTTAGCCTCAAAGCATGTTGGCCGAGCCGGGTTGGGACCGCGGTTCCACCGCCGGTACCTGGCCGCCGTACCCGCGGGCGGTCGTGCGCCAGCGCCGGCGGCGGTCGGACCGACCCCTCTTCGGCATCCTGCTGCTAGCCGTCGGCGTGGTCTGGCTGCTGAACGTCACCATCGTCAACCTCACCAGCGAGACCATCCTGTCCGTGCTGTTGATGCTCCTGGGCGCAGGAATGGTCTTCACGGGCCGCCGGGGTGGCAAGGGATGGCCCCTCCTCTTGGGTCTCATCCTCACCGTGGCTCTGATCGGAAGCTCGACGTCGTTGAACCTCAACGCGCCGACCAGCGGAGGGTTCGGCAACCGCTCGTACGCGCCGACCACCGCCGGCAACGTCCAGACCCGCTACGCGCTCGCGGCCGGCAACCTCAATCTCGACCTGAGCGGCATTCCAACCGGTGATCCGGTCACGAAGATCATCAAGGTTACTGACGGCTTCGGGAACATTGTCATAACCGTGCCCAGGGATGCGGCGGTCGACGTGCAAGCGAGCATCGCGGCCGGCAACTTCACCGTGTTCGATCTGCAGCCCGGGCATGGGGTCGGCGTTCACGAGCACTACCGCAGTCCCAACTTCACTGGGGCGTTGCAGAAGTTCACCTTCGTCGTGCGGGACCTGGCCGGCAACATCACGGTGGCGTATCCCTACGTGGCATCGCCCAAGCCATTTTTCCCCCTGCAGGCAAATGTGCCGGGCGAGCCAAGCGCGCCGACCCCGCCCTCAGTACAGAGCGCCCCGTAATGATCCAGGAAGTCCGTCCTACCCGGGTCCTGGCCGGTGTGTTGTTCTTCCTAATCGGGCTGGCCTTCTTCCTGGAGAGCCTCACGGTCTGGAAGGTGCACGCCGCCGACTTCTGGCCCGTGCTGCTGATCTCCTTCGGCGTGGCGGTCCTGTTGAGCCGGGCCCGGCGGATCAAGGTGGAGGAGGACCGCACCGGCCAGTTGGCTGTCGCCGAGGAACGGGTGCGCATCGCCAGGGAACTCCATGACATCGTGGCCCACAGCGTCAGCCTCATGACCATCCAGATCGCCGCCGCCAGGCGGGCCAAAGTCACCCAGCCCGAGGCGGCGGAGAATTCTTTGAAAGCAGCCGAGGACACCGGCCGCCAGACGCTGGCCGAGCTCCACCAGATGCTCTCCATGCTGCGCGGCGCGGACGCGTCCATCGGGGCGGCCGGAGCCCAGCGCAATGTGTGGTCGCCGGACCCAACATCGGACGCCGAGTCGGAGTCGTCCCGGCCCAGCTATCAACGCGGAGCGACGGCCTGGCCCCGCCCGCCGGTCGCGCCCATCCCCCCGTGGGGCCAGGGTCGAACGTGGAGTCAAGGTCCGCAGTGGTACCGGGGCCCACCGGCCCAGTCCACCCGCCCGGGGAACGCGACCGGCAGCGACAACGGCGCCTCGAGCCAACGAGCGCCGCTGCCCAAGCTGGCCGACCTAGCCCCCCTGGTGCAGGGCCTACGCGACGCCGGCCTCGACGTCACGATGACAGTGGCCGGAACTCCCCCACCGTTGCCGGCCAGCGTCGAGCTGGCATCTACCGCGTCGTGCAGGAAGCCCTCACGAACGCGCTCCGCTACGCCGGACAGGGCCGGGTCCTCGTCGAGATCACGTACACGCCCGAATACATCGTCGTGTTCGTGGACGACGAGGGATCCGGCGCGGGCGCGGCGGGCAAGGGCAAGGACGGCGGCGGGCACGGGCTGCTCGGAATGCAGGAACGGATCGCCGGCGTCGGAGGGACCCTCACCGCTGGCCCCCGCTCGCCGGGTCCGGGCTGGCGGGTGCACGTCCGGATCCCGATGGCCCTCGTGACCCGGTGATCCGCATCATGATCGTCGACGACGAGGCGTTGGTGCGGGCCGGGTTCCGCCTCATCCTGCAGAGCGAGGAGGACTTCGAGGTCATCGGTGAGGCCGAGGACGGCGAGTCAGCTATTGGCCTCGCCTCCAAGCTCCAGCCCGATGTCGTGCTCATGGACGTCCGCATGCCTCACCTCGACGGCGTCGAGGCCACGCGCCGGCTGGTGGCCGCCGGCGACGGGAAGGTGCTCATCCTGACCACCTTCGACCTTGACGCTCACCTGTTCGCGGCCATCCGGGCCGGCGCCAGCGGCTTCCTCTTGAAGGCCGTCCCTCCTGATGATCTGGTCGCGGCTATACGGGCCGTGGCCCGAGGCGACGCGCTCATCGAACCGCGCATGACCCAGCGTCTGCTCACCGAGTTCGCCCGGACCCCTGGGGCCGGCGCGCTGCCCCCACCGGTCCATCGGCCGGCGGTGGGAGCCGACGGTGCCAGCGCGCACACGCCTCTGCCCAAAGCGCTCGACCCGCTGACCGTGAGAGAGATCGAAGTGCTGCGCGAGGTCGGCAGGGGTTTGTCCAACTCCGAGATCGGTGCCGCGTTGTATATCGGTGAGGCAACCGTGAAGACCCACGTGGCTCACATCCTCACCAAGCTCGACCTGCGCGACCGCATCCAGGCCGTCGTCCTCGCCTACGAAGTGGGTCTGCTCACCGGCGGCGAGACGTAAGTCACACTTCTCCGCCTGGTGGGGGACGGTCAGAATCGACGTAGGGGCGGACGACGCGGAGGGGCAGTTTCCGTACCGTCATCACCATGACGTTCATGCAGAGGTTCCTCAGGGGCCCAGCGGACGGCAAGGTCGACAAGTTGCGCGAGCTGCCCGCCCTCGCCCCGCTACGCGACGAAGACCTGCGGCGGATTGCCGCCGCCGGCGAGCTCGCCACCATCCTGTCCGGGACGGTGCTCATCACCGAAGGCCAGCCGGCCCGCTGGTGCTACTTGCTGCTGTCCGGTTCCGTCGAATCCAGTGCTGGTGTCGGAGAGGGCCTTTGCGCCGGCGCCGCTATCGGCGACGCCGAAGTGCCGGCCCGCTCGGTGGCCTCGGCCACGGTCACGGCGGCGACCGATCTGGTCGTGCTGGCCATGGGTAGCCGGGAGTTCACCAACCTGCTCGACAGCTGCCCCGGGTTCTCCCACGCCGTACACGTCTCGCTCTCCAAGCGGGTCACCGAAGCCTGGGGGCCCGCCCCTCCCCGTCCAAGCCCTGTCCTCCAACTGGTAAGAGGTGCCTGACATGCTCGAACGACGCCACGACCTGGCCCGTACCCTCGACCGCCTCGACAACGTCCTCCTCGTCGTCGCCGGCGTCGTTGTGGTCTCCCTCGTGTTCCATATCCTGGCCTGGACCGTCGGGATGATCTACGGCCTCGGCCGGATCGCGCTCATCATCCTGGCCGTCGGCCTGATCGTCAGGTTCTTCTCGCGCCGGCGCTAACCGATGCCGCACTTCGCGATGAGGCCCTCGGGTCTGTCAAAGAGAGAACCACTACAAGGCACAAGGCCTACCTGGGCGGCCGGATCTCACTCTCAAACCGGCTCTTCGGTCGGACATGACCCGAGGACCCCGCTCCACGCTACGACCAAGTGCGGCCGAATGCCAGGGCCCACGCTCTAGCCGAAGAAGACCTCGGCCACGTGGTGGACGAGGCGGCGATCGACGGTCTTGAGCTCGGCCAGCGCATCGGAGAGCGGCACTCGAACGATCTCCCCCGCCCGTAGTGCCACCATCTGGCCGAAGGCGCCGTCGTGCACCGCGTCGATGGCGCCGATCCCGAACCGGGTGGCCAGCACCCGGTCGAAGGCCGTCGGCGTACCGCCCCGCTGCACGTGGCCGAGAATGGTCACCCGCGTCTCGAATCCGGTGCGAGCCTCGATCTCCTCCGCCAAGACGTTGCCGATCCCGCCCAGCCGGACGTGGCCGAACGCGTCCACCTCCTTGGAGCTCACCGCGATCGTACCTTCCTTCGGCACCGCGCCTTCGGCCACCACCACGATGGAAGCGAATCGGCCCTTGGCGTGCCGGGCCGTCAGCTTCTCGCACACCTCATCGATATCGAACGGCTCCTCGGGGACAAGCACCTCCGCCGCTCCGCCGGCGATGCCTGCGTAGGTCGCGATCCACCCGGCGTGGCGGCCCATGACCTCGCACACGATCACCCGGTCGTGCGACTCGGCGGTGGTGTGCAAGCGGTCGATCGCGTCGGTGGCGATCTGAACCGCGGTATGGAAGCCGAACGTGACCTCAGTGGCAGAGAGATCGTTGTCGATGGTCTTGGGCACGCCGACCACGCTCACGCCCTCGCCGGTGAGCTTATGGGCCACGCCGAGCGTGTCCTCCCCACCGATGGCGATCAGCGCGTCGAGACGCTCGGCGGCCAGGGTCTCGAGCGCGGCGGTGACGCCGCCATCGAGCTTGTAGGGGTTGGTTCGGCTGGTGCCGAGGATGGTGCCGCCCCGCGGCAGGATGCCCCGGCACCGCTCGACGTCAAGGTGGATGGTCCGCCCCTCGACCACGCCTCTCCACCCGTCCAGGAACCCGACGAGCTCGTCGGCAAAGGCGATCTCGCCCTTGCGCACCACGGCTCGGATGACGGCGTTGAGGCCGGGGCAGTCGCCCCCGCCGGTGAGCAGACCCACGCGCATGGCCGCCAACTTAGGCCGTCATTCCGGCCGCGGCGGGACCGAGGGTAACGGGGCCTTGGGCTCGGTCGCTTTGGTCAGCAACACCACCTCACGCTCGAAGTCCTCCACGTCACTGAAACCCTTATAGACACTGGCAAAACGCAGATAGGCGACCTCGTCGACGCCCCGTAGCCGCTCCAGCACAGCGACCCCGATCTGCTGGCTCGTCAGGTCTGGACCCTCCAGTCGGAGCGACTCCTCCACTTCGCCGGCGACGGCGTCCATCTGCTCCGCGCTGACCGGTCGGTTCTTGGCCGCCGCCCGGAGCCCGGCTACCACCTTGGCCCGATCGAACGGCTCCCGGTGACCGGACCGTTTCACCACCATCAGCGGTGCCTCCTCCAGCCGCTCGTAGGTAGTGAAGCGCCGGCCGCAGGTCACGCACTCCCGACGGCGCCGGATGGCGGCGCCCTCCTCGGCGAGGCGCGAGTCCACCACCTTGTCGTCCTGGCCCCCGCACGAAGGACATCGCACCCGTCCGACGCTACCGGGCGGGCGGCCGCGCTACTCGACGAGCCCTAGCGCAATGCCAGGCGCTCGCCCACCAGCAGCGGGCCTCGTCCGTGAAGCGCAGCCAGCCGATCGACGAGGGGGCGGATGTCGCCGCCGGGCTGGAGTTGCCGGGCGATCGACCAGAGGGTGTCGCCAGGCTGGACGACATGGATCGAGGAGGAGATCGGCTGGCCTGCGCCGGCAAGCTCGGAGGCCGTGAGGGGACGGCTTCCGAGCCCGCGCAGCGCAGTGGTGACGCCGCTGAACGCAGCGACGGCCAGCCAGACGACGACGGCAGCCGCGACCAACGCGACCAGCCGGCGGCGCCAGAAGACCGAGACAGGGGTCGCTGATCGACCGGACGGGCATTCCCGTTCGTCTGGGACGAGGTAGGGCTCGAGGCAGCGACGCTGGTTCCGAAGGTCGTGGGGCATCGGATAGGCGATGGCGGCCAAGGGGTGCTCCCTCCTCTCGAATGGGCGTTCGGTTCGACTACAGCCAACCACGAACAGACGTTCGTCGTCAAGGCCGTATCGAACAAATGTTTGTATCGGCGAAACCGGCGTGCTACCGTTCCGCGGGAACATACGTTCGATTAAACCCGAGGGGTGTGACAATGACCGATCCCGAGCTTGCCGGCAAGCGCCAAGAGATCCTCGACTACATCGTTCAGGAGCAGCAGCGGCGCGGCTTTCCTCCGTCGGTCCGGGAGATCGGTGAGGCAGTCGGGCTGACGTCGTCGTCTACCGTGCACGCCCACCTGACCACGTTGAAGAGGCTCGGCTACCTCCGTATCGACCCGACCAAACCCCGCGCCATCGAGGTCCGTTATGACCCGAGTTCGGGGGCGTCGGCCGAGCGCAGACCGACCCGCCACGTTCCGCTCGTCGGAGACGTGGCCGCGGGTACGGGTGTGCTGGCCCTCGAGAACGTGGACGAGCTCCTCCCTCTCCCTGCCGATTTCACCGGCGATGGGACGCTGTACATGCTTCGAGTCCGCGGCGATTCCATGATCGAAGCGGGCATCCTCGACGGCGACTACGTCGTCGTTCGCCAGCAAGAGGAGGCCCAGAAGGGCGACATCGTCGTCGCGGGCATTCCCGGTGAGGAGGCGACCGTGAAGACGTGGTCCCGCAAGGGGTCGAAGGTCGTCCTGCTACCGGCCAATCGCGAGCTCGAGCCGATGGTCTTCGATCCGGCGGAGGTCCACCTCTACGGCAAGGTGGTGACGGTGCTGCGCCGCCTCTAAGACTGGACGCCACCTTCAACGATGAGCGATCGCAGGATGGCCGAGACCCGCTCGAGGTCCGTCCGGTCAACCCTTTCCCCCGCGGTATGCGCGAGCGCGGGATCGCCGGGGCCGAAGTTGGTGGCGGGTATCCCCCGCTCGGCAAAGTAGGCCACGTCGGTCCATCCCAGTTTGGCCTTCGCCGGCGCGCCCGTCCGCCGGAGCAGTCCGGCCAGCAGCGGATGATCAAGCCCGGGGGGCGCGGCAGGAGCGGCCTCGATCAACTCGACCTCGTCGCCGTTGCGGATGAGCACGGTTTCGCCCAGCGTGTCGCGCACGGCCGTGAAGGCCTGATCGGCCTGCCGGTCGGGAGCGAAGCGATGATTGAGGGTGACGCTGGCCCGATCGGGAACCACGTTGCCGGCCACGCCGCCATCCACCTTCACGGCCTGGAGGGCCTCCCGGTACTCGCAGCCGTCGATGACCGGTCGGCGCCCCTCGTAGGCGGCCACCCGCTCGAGCACCGCGCCCAGCCGATGAATGGCGTTGACGCCGATCCATGGCCTGGCGGTGTGGGCCCGGGTGCCGGCCAGGGTCACTTGCACCCGCATCGCTCCTTGGCAACCGGCCTCGACCACCGCGCCGGTGGGCTCGCCCAGGATGGCCGCATCGGCCGCCATCAGGTCGGGGCGGGCGCCGGTGATCTGGAGCAGGCCATTGTGCGCCCGGGCCACCTCTTCACACACATAGAAGACCCAGGTCAGATCCATCGCCGCGGCGCGGGCCAGCTCCGGCGAGGCGGCGAGGTCGAGCATGACCGCCAGGCCACCCTTCATGTCCGCCGACCCCAATCCCCACAGGGTGTCTCCCTCGAGGCGGGGGACGTCGTTGCCGTTGGCCGGCACCGTGTCGAGGTGGCCAGCCAGCAGCAGCCGCTGACGAGGGGGCCCAGCGGCCGCCGCCACGGTGCGGGCCACCACATTGTCGCCGATCCGGGTCACCTCGAGGTGGGGCGCCGTCTCCCGCAATCGCGCCTCGACGTGGTCGGCCAAACCCGTTTCGTGATGGCTGACCGAGGCGATCCCAATCAGGCTGGCCGTTGCGGCCAGCAGGTCGCTTCGCGCGGTCATGTCGTCAGCCCGTGGTCCCGCAGGATGTCGTTGAGCTGGGCCTTGTTGTGCCGGTCGCCCTCCGTGAGCCGCTTGATGACCAGCACGCACGGCATGCCGAACTCGCCGCCCGCGAACGTGCGGGCTCGGGTGGCGGTCACCGCCACGCACCAGGACGGAACGGCGCCGCGGCTCAGCTCGGCGCCAGATTCGGCATCGATGACGGGGATCGTGTCCGACAGGATGGTGCCCGCTCCCAGCACCGCCCCGGCGCCGACCCGGGCGCCGCCGACGATCATGGAGCGGCTGCCGATGAAGGCGTCGTCGCCCACCATTACCGGTGCCGCTTGAGGAGGTTCGAGCACGCCCCCGATGCCGACGCCTCCCGACAGGTGTACCCGGGCTCCGATCTGGGCGCAGGAGCCGACGGTGGCCCATGTGTCGACCATGCTTCCGGCCCCCACGCGGGCGCCGATGTTCACGTAGCTGGGCATGAGAATGACGCCAGGCTCCAGGTAGCAGCCCCACCGGGCCGAGGCCCCAGGAACGACCCGAACGCCAGACGCCGCGAAGTTCCGTTTCAGCGGCAGCTTGTCGGCGTACTCGAAAGGACCGTGCTCGACGGTTTGGATATCTGACAGCCGGAAGAGCAACAGGATGGCCTTCTTCAGCCACTCGTGGACCACGACCGGTCCGTCTCCGCCATCCCACTCGGCCACTCGGGCGTCACCGCGATCGAGGAGGTCGATGGCGTTGTGCACGGCCGCCACCGCCTCAGGTTCATCGGCGGCCGGACGCAGCGATGCCTGGCGCGCCCAGAGATCCTCGATGGTCGCCTTGAGGTTGAGGTCAGCCATGGCTGCGGACCCTACCTTGCCGAATCTGGGCCAAGCCGACGGCGCAACAGGTCGCGACAGCTGACGCTTGTCGACCTGGACGCGTCACTCGACGACGTTGGGTACGAGCAGGCCCTCGAGTTTGCTGCGCCGGTATGGCTGGGCGCGCTCAAGGGAAATCGCCGATCCGGAGCCGAATCACAGGGCCCAGCCGCCCGGGCGCACAGAACCGGGCGGCGCTCAAGCCGACGGCGGGTCAGACCTGTGGACCCGCGGCTCAAAGGCCGAGCCGGCTGGCGACCAGTTGCAGCCGATCGGTCGGCTGGACGACGGCGAGCCGGACTCGACCCGCGCCCGCCGGCCCGAAGATGTCACCGGGGGCCACCAACGCGCCCGCGTCGGCCGCCAGCCGCTCGGTGAAACCCCACGCATCTCCATCGGGCGTCTCCGCCCACAGATAGAACCCGCCCTCCGGCTGCACAACGTGACAACCCAGGCTCTCCAGGATGGGCTGGGCCAGGTCGAGGCGCTCGCGGTAGCGCTGGCGCTGGACCTCGACATGGTCGTCGTCGTCATAAGCGGCGGCCGCGGCGGCCTGCACCGGGCCCGGCATCATCAGGCCGACATGCTTGCGGACCTCGGAAAGGTAGCTGACCAGATCGGCATCGCCGGCGTAGAACCCGGCCCGCAGACCGGCCAGATTCGACCGCTTCGACAGGGAGTGCAGGGCCACCACCCCATCCAGCCCGTACTGGAGGATGGTTCGGGCCGGGCCGGCCCAGGTGAACTCGACATAGCACTCGTCGCTGAACACCGGAACATCCCGTTGCCGGCCCCAAGCCGCCGCCGCGCCCAGGTCGTCGAGTTGGCCAGCCGGGTTCCCTGGCGTGTTGACCCAAAGGACGAGAGCCCGGCTGGCGTCCGCCTCGTCGATGGCGCCCAGATCCAGCCGCCAGTTGGTGTCGACGGGCACGGGCACGGCTCGGCAGCCCGCCAGGATGGCCCCCATCTCGTAGGTCGGGTACGCGATCTCGGGGTACAGCACCGTGTCTCGATCCGGCCGCCTCAATTTCAGCCACTGCGGCAACGTGCCCACGAACTCCTTGGTGCCCACGCAGCCGGCCAGGGCCGCCACCGGAACGTCCACTGCGAGCCGGCGCCCGAGCCAACCGGCGGCCGCCTCCTTGAACCGGGGGGAGCCGACCGACGGCGGGTAGCCGCGGATCACCCCGCGGGGCCGTCCCGGGCCGGCTTGGTCGGCGGCGGCCAGCGCTTCGATCACGATTGGGGGCGGAGGGTCGCACGGCGTGCCGATGGAGAGATCGACGATCCCGCCGTCGTGAGCTTGGGCCTTGGCCTCAGCCGCGCCCAGGCGCTCGTACGGATAGATCGGCGGGACGAACGGCTCGGGCATGGCGCCTCAGGCTACGCCCGGCTCAAGATTGGCCGAAGGCGGGGGTCACCACGAACTCACGGAACCGGGCCCGTCCCGCCTCGTCGAAGCGGGCCCGCAGCCTGGTCCCCTCGTCCTCGTGGGCCTCGAGGATGACCTCACCCTCGCGGTGCACGGCGGCGACCACGTCACCTCGCGGATAGGGAACGAGCAGCTCGACCACCGACGTCAGCGCGCGCAGGCGGTCGCCCATGGCCTGGAGCAGGCCGCCGAGCCCCTCTCCGTCGAGCGCGGACAGGACCACGGACCCGGGGTGGCGCTCGGCCATGCGGGCCGCTTCGGCCGCGGCCACGTCGGCCTTGTTGAAGGCCAGAAGCTCGGGGACACCGCCGGCGCCGATGTCCGCCAACACGGTGCGAACGGCCTCGATCTGCCCGTGCGGGTCGGGGGCGGCGGAGTCCACCACGTGGACCAACAGATCGGATTCCTTGACCACCTCCAGCGTCGACTTGAACGCTTCGACCAGCTGGTGGGGCAGCTTGCGGACGAAGCCCACGGTGTCCGACAGCAGCACTGACTCGCCGCCGGGAAGGTCGAGCCGCCTGGTCCTGGGGTCGAGGGTGGCGAACAGGCGATCCTCAACCAGCACGCCGGCGTCGGTGAGCCGGTTGAGCAACGTCGACTTCCCGGCGTTGGTGTATCCAACGAGCGACACGGAGTGGAGGCGGCTGCGACCCCGGGCTTTGCGCTGGTTGCGCCGATGCTTGGTGAGCTCTTTGAGTTCGGATTCGAGCTTGGTCATGCGCCGAACCAGGCGCCGACGGTCCACTTCCAACTGCGTCTCGCCGGGACCGCGGGTGCCGATGCGTCCCTCCTGCTGACTGAGCGCCTTGCCTTTGCCGCGCAGCCGTGGAAGCCGGTACTGCAGCATGGCCAGCTCGACCTGGGCCCGGCCCTCCTGGGTGTGGGCGTTCTGAGCAAAGATGTCGAGTATGACCGCGGTGCGGTCGATGGCGGTACGGCCAAGAATCTTCTCCAGATTGCGGCTCTGGGCGGGCGACAGTTCGTCGTCGAACACGACGGTGTCGGCGTCGACCTCGAGCGACAGCTCGCGCAATTCCTCGGCTTTCCCTTTACCGACGAAGGTGGCCGGATCGGGGGTCTGCCGGCGCTGGATAACGCGGGCCAGGGGGTCGGCCCCGGCGGTGTCGACCAGCAGAGCCAGTTCGTCAAGGTGAGCCTCGGCTTCGGCCATCGGGGACGAGCCCAGGACCATGCCGACGAGGACCAGCTTTTCTCGGAATGAACGATCGATCAGACTCATGGACGGTCCCATTCCACCCGGCACACGAACTCCGCCGGCCCGGCCAGGGTGGCGGTGCCATCGTCGTGCAGGATCACCTCGGCGTCTCCTCCCGGCTGATGGACGGTGACCCGCCGCCCCCCGACCAGGCCCCGATCGAACGCAACGAAAGCGGCCGCGCATGCGCC
>CAXMLU010000396.1:0-1705 GCA_964194255.1 uncultured bacterium | reverse complement strand
AGCAGGCCGGGCAGCAGCTTGCGGCGGGCGAGGTCACCGGTAGCGCCGAACAGCACGATGACGTGCGGCTGCAACGGCGCCATCAGGACCGTGCTGGTGTCGTGCGGTTCGGTAAAGGTCACGACTGGACCTGCCCGGCCCGGAAGGCCCGGATCTGTGGGGCGATCAGTGCCATTGGACGTCCACCCATGGCACAAATCATCCCACCTCGGCGGCGGTCTCATCCCACCCCGCATCCAGCGCGGCTTTTGTTCTCTGGCCAGCTCACTCGTGGAGGGCGTGGGGAGATGGCAACGCCCGGCGGCATCGCGGCGTTAGTGTCACGAGCTACCCATGCAGATCCCCAAACCGACCGAGGCCGACAAGGCGCGGTTCGAGTCGCTCGTGCCAGATGACCCCCGCGTCGAGGTCAAGCCGATGTTCGGCAACCTGGGCGCGTTCGTGAACGGCAACATGTTCATGGGACTGTTCGGCGCCCACGTTGGCGTGAAACTGGCGGATGCGGACCAGAAGCGATTGCTCCAGGCCGGAGGCGGTTCATTCGGACCCGTGGAGCGGCCGATGAGCGGATACGTCTCGTTGCCCCCGGATATCACGAAGGCGAAGGCCAAGCCGTGGATTACAAAGTCGCTCGACCAGGTGGGCGCCCTGCCGCCGAAGAAGGCCAAACCAAAGAAGAAGTAAGTCCTACGAGGCGGTGGCTTGCGTTCGACGCTGATGTTCCGCGAGCGCAGTCGTGAGGTCGGTAGTCGAGAGATCGGAATACTCCTGGCGGGCGCCGGCGGCATCAAAGCTCAGATCCATCCTGTCCATGACGAGCGCGGCGCGCGCTTGGCGGCCGAGATTGGGCTTCACTCGACCGACGGTGTTGGCCATGAGTCGCAGCATGATGGGGGGCACGTGCCGAGGGGCTCCGTCGCGGGCGTCCGCTGCCTGCACTACCTGCGCGAGTTCGTTGAACGTGAGGTCGTCGGGCCCCCCGATCTCCAGAGTCTTGCCACGCATGGTCGGATCGACGATGGCCCGTTCAACGAGCGCGGCCACGTCGGGGACGGACACGAAGTTGATGGGGTTGCGGCCAGAGCCGAACACGAGGGGGCGGCCGGACCGGGAGGCGGTCTGCTGGAGAAGTTCGACCCACAGCTCGAGGAAGGCGGTGGCCCGCACGATGGTGGCGGGAACCCGGCTCAACGTCGCGTACTCCTCGGCGGCACGCTTCATGCGGAACAGTTCCATTGGACTGTCAGCCGCGGCTCCGACGGTCGACATCAAGACGAAGTCAGCGGCGGCGGCGCGGGCGGCATCGATGAGGTTGACGTTGCCATCGCGGTCGATAGTCTCGAGCGAGTTGGCCCGGGTTCCGTTGAAGCCGTGCACGGCGGAGACCACGACGTGGGCGCCAACAGTCGCCCGCCGAAGGCTCTCGGGGTCGCCCACATCGCCAACTACCACCTCGACAAGGTCACCGGCGAGGTGCGCGGCTCGAGCCGGGTCGCGTGTGACAACACGGGTATGCAGGCCCCGAGTGACAAGTCGGTTGACGACGAGTGTGCCGAGGCGGCCGGTGCCGCCAGCGATGACAATCATGATGAAGTCTGCGGTGTGACCTGCCGGCGGACGGCCTCGTCGACGGTGCCAGCGTCCTCTTGGACGGGTTCAAGATAGAAGCGAGCCCACGCGGCAACGCCGTCCGCGACGCCGAAGA
>CAXMLU010000395.1:0-1724 GCA_964194255.1 uncultured bacterium | reverse complement strand
GTGTAGAAGAGAGGGGGCGAGGCACGTCCGGCACGGTCGGCTTCCGCACAATGCGGCGCCTCCCCGCCGATCGGGCCATCGATACCAGCGCCGAGAGTGCCGCGTGATGCACCCCGACGTCGCCAGGGCCATAGCCCGAGACCGTTCGGTTGCGTTGAGCACTGAGGCCGACATGGAGAGGTTGGCGCGATCCGTGGACTCACCCGACGCCCGCGCCGGTGTATGGCGTTACGCGCCGCTCAGGTTCCTGCGTCGGTGGCATCGTGTCGGGCCAGCGGCCGGAACCGCCGCAGCCGCCTGCCCAGCGGTGGGCCCGCCAGGCTGAGACTCGGCCGCGTCAGTGCGGCTCCGGACGAGGTATATCGTTTGGTTAGCGGTCCAAGCTGGAGGAGTGACCGTATGCCTGACATTTCGGAGCCCGCGCCGCGCGCCGTTCCTCTTACCCCGGTACTTCGGGGCTGGTTGCACCTCGTCTGTTTCTTCATCTCTGTCCCGGCCGCGCTGATCCTGCTGACCGGTGCCACCACTACCCGCGGGCGGGTCGGCGTTCTGGCCTACGGAGTCGGGCTCATCGCCCTGTTCGGGGTGAGCGGGACCTACCATCGCGGCCGCTGGTCCCCCGCCGGCCGGGCCAAGATGAAACGCCTGGATCACGCCACCATCTTCGTGATGATCGCCGGGAGCTACACGCCGCTTTGCCTGCTGGCCCTCGGCGGCGCGGCCGGAACCTGGATGCTCGTCGCCGTCTGGGCCGGCGCCGGCACGGGACTGATCTTGACCGCCACCCGGGTATCTGAGCGCCGCGGCGTCGCTCTGGCCTCGTACTTCGCCCTCGGCTGGGTGGCGGCCATCGCTATGCCCGAGTTGGCGCGTCGGTTAACAACCACCGAATTCATTCTGCTGATCATCGGGGGCCTCATTTACACCCTCGGCGGCGTCGTGCTGGCCTCCCACTGGCCGGACCCCATACCTCGCATCTTCGGTTACCACGAGGTGTGGCACCTGATGGTGGTTGGGGCCGCCATCTGCCATTTCGTCGTGATCTCAGGAGTCGTCAGGGCCTCTGGTTGACCCCGCTCCGCGGCCGGTCCCAAAGTGCGACGACGTCGGCCCGCGGAGCCGACAGACTAAAGGACGTGGAACCCTTTCTCTCCTCCGATTCTGCTGCCGCGCCTGGGCCCGCACCCCTCACCGCTTCCGGTGCCGCGCCGGCGGCCCAAGTCATCGATGCCGTCAAGGTCTACGGTCGGGCGGATACCGCCGTCCGGGCCCTCGACGGCATCTCCGCCGCCTTCGGTTCTGGGCAGTTCAGCGCCATCATGGGTCCGTCCGGATCCGGCAAGTCCACCCTGATGCACTGCTTGGCCGGGCTCGACACGCTCACCAGTGGGCGCGTCTTCATCGGCACCACGGAGCTCGGCACCCTCAACGACAAGGCCATCACGGCCCTTCGCCGGGACCGGGTTGGCTTCGTTTTCCAGGCCTACAACCTCGTTCCGACCCTCACCGCCATCGAGAACATCACCCTCCCGCTCGCGTTGGCCGGCCGTAAGCCCGATGCGGCCTGGGTCGATTCGGTGGTCGGCGCGCTGAGATTGGGCGACCGGCTGAAGCACAAGCCGACGGAGCTGTCCGGCGGCCAACAGCAACGCGTCGCGGTGGGCCGTGCGCTGGCCTCTCGGCCCGAGATCATTTTCGCCGACGAGCCGACGGGCAACCTCGAC
>CAXMLU010000394.1:0-2748 GCA_964194255.1 uncultured bacterium | reverse complement strand
GGGCGTAGGCGGTGAAGGATCGGATGGCGGCGATGTGGCGGTTCCAGGTGGCCGGAGCGCAATGGCCCCACGCAGCTGTAGTGAAAATCTCGAGGGTCGTCCCGTGAGATCCGACACGACAAGACCGCCGTGCACCGCGCTCAGGCGATCCATCGTTTGGCGGTAGGAGCGGCGGGTCGTTTCGGCCATACTGCGGGCCAGGAACGCGTCGCAGACGTCGCCCACGGTCTTTCCCGCTTGCAGTACCACTACTTGGCCCGGCATTGGCCCCCTCCCGGCGATGTGCCAGGGAATGTGTCGTGTTGACCGTGGCCCCGGGCGGGGGTTCGCCATGTGATCCCGCTGGTAGATGCCTGTCGCTGAGCCAACGGGCGGCGGTCATGTGACAGCGAATATCGTATTCGCTGTCACATCAGGTCTGGGCCGTTTGACCTTGATCGCGGGCGACCCAGAGCGCGGCCGCCCCCGCCGCCCATCACGACAATCGCGATCAGCCGGCCTATCCGGACCCCGCGAACATCTACGGCGGCGCGACGGCGGGCATGCTCAGCACCGCCGCCCACAAAGCCGTCCTGCACGTCTACGTCCCGGATCACCCGACCAACACCGTCACCGTGAGCGACCCGGCCACGTTCAAAGTGACCGGTTCCGGGCGGTGGGAGCCCGGACATCGGAGGCGTAAGCGCCGACGGCAGCAACTGTGGCTTTCCGGTCGCTTCGACAACGAGGTGTACGTCTTCGATACCCAAACCCGGGGCGCTCATCGCCCGCATCCCCGTCGGCCCAGCCGGTCGCGAACCACACGGTCTGTGCATCTGGCCATAGGCCGGCCGCTACTCCATCGGCCATACCGGCAACACCCGGTAGCCGAGCGTGGCATTCCGGTTTCGTGGTGGCATCGCGCGTGAGCAAATGTCATACCGATACGACGGCGGTCCGACCTGAGCTCTGCGAGATCGTGCCGTAAGGACGGTCCCGGAGACAGGCCGACCGAGCGTTGAGATCGCGCGGTAGACCGTGGCCAATTCAGGCACGCTCGACAGTGTCGACTCAGGTCGCGGCGCCGTGTGGTCCGATGCGAGGGGCGGAACCGATCAGGGTCGCGGCCGCATCGCCAGCGGCCCAGACCAGCGTTGTCACGAACCACAAAGGCCACCGTCCGACCGACGAAACGTCGAATGCGACGTAATAGGCGAGCGGCCCGGTCGTCGCGCTGACCACCGCTGTTGACAGCCAAGCACCCCGATCGGCTCGCGGAGCTACCGCCCGCACAGCCAACAGCCCAACGCCGACGCCGAGCATGTAGGTGGACGTGATTCGGTCTCCCGGCACGGTCTGGTAGTGGATGAGCAGGACAGCGGCGCCCCACCCGGTCAATACGAGGCCACTCGGCCAGAAGTGACTACGGCGTCCCGCTGAGCCCGCGACCATCAAGATCACGCCGATTGCGAGGGGTGTCGCGTCGAAGGTCCCTCCGGGTCCTTCGGCGACGGCGTAGCCGCCGGCTCCGACCGCGAGGATCAGAGCAGCGGCCAAGCTCGCCTTGAGCGAATCCTTGCCGGGCGGCAACGCTACATCGAACACCGGCGCAAGCCTACGAGTGGCTCAACGAGATCAGCCGGCGAGGCGCTTACAGTTCGCTGAACAGTCCCGTGGGGTCACCAGCGCACAGGCAGCAGGCGAGCTCCAGCCGGTGATCCCGAGCGGGTGACGGGCAAATGCTGTTGGCGCTCACCCACGGCGCCATCGATCTGTACCTGGCCGGGCACCTGGCCCGGGACGGGAAGGGTCACGCCGATCCCAGCGACCTCGTTGACGATCTCCCCAATTGCCTTCAGCAATCCTGAATCGCGAATGAAGAGTCTCTCAGCGCGATCGCTTCCCCGCACAGAACGCCGTAACGAATTCCCGGCCCTCCGGACGAGGCTGCCGCTTCAGAACGACATCAGCTCCGGCGCTGGTCGTCTGCTCTCAGCGCGCTGTCCCGCCCGGTCGCCCGCCAGCGACATGGGACCACCGTGAGGTGGGCTCCTTCTCAACGACGCTACGGCTTGTGTCGGACGCGGGGCTGGCAGGCGAGATCGGGAAGGGTCGCTCGTCGACAACGCGCTTCATCACGATCGTAGATGTGAGCCGCTGCACGCCTGGTAGGGTCGCGAGCTTCTCGTCGCGGAGGTTCTGGTAGGTGGCAATTCATCGGGCCATCGTCGTGTCGGGTGGGCGGCGACCAGTCTGCGGCGGGCGCTTGGGCGTGTACGAGTCGGGCGCGAGGGCCGATTGACGATCTGCCGGGAAGCGGACGTCGACCTGTAACCCGCCTCGTCCAGATCGGACCGGGCGAACCAGCCCGGTTCCTCCACCGCGACACCGACTCATGGCCCCACCTGCCGCCAAACGACCTGCCGATCATCGTCAACGCCATCGTCGCCCTCTCCCCGTTCACAACCTCCAACGGGGCGACCAACGTCACGACCGGCACGTACACCTGGACTGACGGGCGCCATCCGACACCAGAGGAACTCTTGCAAGCCGAGCTGCTTCCGGGCGGTGTGCTGCTCTTCCGCGGCGACATCATCCACCGCCCCTCGCCCGCGACCAAATCATCAGCTACCCGCCCGCCTGGCCGACATGCACCGGGCCGATCTCGACCGCATGGCTCACGCCAAAGCCGTCTTCCGGTGACCGCCTCCGCGGCCATCGGTCAGATCGGGGTGGGCAGGCGGCGACGGTCGGGGAAGCCCGCCGCCT
>CAXMLU010000393.1:0-1747 GCA_964194255.1 uncultured bacterium | reverse complement strand
CGCTGTCACCGATCTCGAGACGTTGGACCGTTCGATCTCCGGTGACGACGCCGGCCTTAACGCAGATGGCTGGAAGGCGGCCCATCACCGCGTCGTCCACGAAAACCCTCACGCTGCCGCCCACGAAGCGCAGAGTACCGCTTCCGGGACGCGGCGGTCGGGAAAGACAAGTCTTCAGTGCACGGCGAAGACGACGATCGTCCAGCCCACTCCAACGACCATCGGAGCGAAGAAAAGGACGACGAGCCCCGTGCCTACGATGCGGCGCCACCCGGTTGCGTGCTTGATGCCATGCGCGAAGCGGGACAAACCTAATAACTCGCCGGCAGGACTGTAGGGGCTTGCCTCGAAGTCCTCCGACGGCCAGGGCGTCCCATAGGGCTCTAGCGACGCCCTGGTCGAACCGCTACTCCCCCGTGGCCGTGGCTCGATCTGCTTGATCTTGCGCGTTGGCACACCCCAAGTATGCGCACATGTCAGCACCGGTGCGCGGCGAAATGCCGCCAGGGGTCGGTCTTGCCGACCGGACCGTACGCCGGTTACCCGGGATTTGGGGCGAAGGTCCTGTGCCACGGGTCTCGAGGACCCCGAGAAAGTCACCGTCGCCCTCCTCGTGGCTCTCGGCGCGGCGGAGGCCGGGCGACCAACACTGATGTTCCTCGCCAAAGAAGCGGTCCGCTTGGCGCTCAACGGTGTGGCGGCCGGCGTAGCCTGCGCCGGGTCCCCGCCCCTGCCAGATCTCTTCGGGCGCTAGGGAGCGGGACAGATCGCGACCGATGGCCTCCATGGCCGCAGCGCGGTTGAGCAGCCCGCTCATGCCGTCGTGAGATGCGACGTGCTCGAGTTCACCCCGGCGTTCCTCGGCGGCGCGAATCGACTCGCGCAGTCGGTCGAGAGTGGTCTGCAAGGCCCGGCCCGTGGGCGAGCAGCAGGGCGGCCGCGAACGACGGCAGGGCGATGAGTGCTGCCTCGCCGACCGCGGTGAGGAATGAATTTGCCGCGGCCGACTGCTGTGCGGCGGCGAGGTTGCGCAGATCCTCGACGCCGCCGACACCAGCGCCGTGAGGTCGGACATATAGCGGAGGCTGTCCTTGAACACGGCCCCGAACGCCGCGAAGTTGGTCGTGAAGGGAGAGACGTCGCCGCGCAGGCCCACCCCAAGGGCTTGGGCGATCAGAGCATCGAAGCGTTTGGTCGCTGGATCGTCCTGAAATGACTTCCAGTAGGCGGTGGCGGCGGGACCCAGGTCGCCGAAACTGCTCGTGGCGTCGGCGAATCGGCTGTTGGTGTCGATCAGCCCGGCTGTGTTGGCCGAACTCTTCTGGCCACTCAACAGCGCGTTGGCAAATGAGGCCCCGTTCAGTCCAGAGGAGAACGCCCGGAAGGTCTCGGTTTCGTCCCCTATCGCAAGGTCGTTCGGCCCAAAAGCCCGCCAACCTGAGCGCGGGGCACCATTTGGCCGGGGCGATAGTGATCGGTCAAAGGCTCTTCCGGAATGAGAGGATCTCGCTATGCGTCCCCTTATCGTGACCGAGTTCATGACCCTCGACGGAGTCGTCGAAGCACCCGGCGGCGAGCCGACGCACCCACACTCCGGCTGGACGATGGCCTATGGCGTCCCCGAACTCTACGAATACAAGCTCAAGGAAACCCTCGAGGCCGAGTCGCTGCTTCTCGGCCGGGTCACCTACGAGGGCTTCTCGGCCGCATGGCCAGAACGGGACGGCGAGTTCGCCGACAAGATGAA
>CAXMLU010000392.1:0-4738 GCA_964194255.1 uncultured bacterium | reverse complement strand
TTCGCATGCCTGGCGCTCGCCGTACGGGACCGCCAGGCGAGCCCCGCAGTGGCAGGCGATGGTGACTCGGGGCTTGGCCAAGCAGCTCTCCTTGGCGTCGATATTCCGGCCGTAATCGTTGGATCATTGCCAGGTGCGAGGAAACATAGTTTACTGACACTCAACAGGGTCCGCTAGGGTGCCCATGCCTCCGGGGGGAGCATATGACGCTTCTTGCAGGTCAGGCGACGTTGGAGGAACGGGAACTCCTCAAGACCTTGAACTGGTGGGATGGATTCGTGGTGGCCCTGGCCAACCCCGTCTTCCTCATTGCCGCCTTCGGCTTCTCGGTGGGCACCCTGGGGCCGTGGTGGGCGATCGGGCTCTGGACTGGGTCCATGGTCATCGGTGCCCTCCAGACCTGGATCTACTCCGAACCGGCGACCATGTTCCCCGCCAAGTCCGGTGGCATCGCCCTTTATGCGCATGAGGGATGGAAGAAGTACTTCAGCCCCATCGGCCCAATCGCCACCTTCGGGTACTGGTTCGGCTGGTCGGCCGTCCTCTCCATCAACGGCCTCCTGCTGGGCTCGCTCATCCAGGGCGAGTGGTTCACCAAGACCACGTGGGCGTGGCACTTCGGCTGGTCGTCCATCACCCTGCCCAAACTGCTGGGCATCGTCGCCATTGTCCTCGTCTTCCTCTTCAATGCCCGGGGCATGCGCCCGGCCGTGTGGGTCAGCTACGTCACGGGCGTCCTGTTGTGCATCCCTCTCGTGGTGGTCATGTTCGGCGCGTTCGTGTCCGGGGACTTCCACACCGCCAACCTTCGCGGCGGCTACAGCGGGAGTTGGACGATCATCCTGGTGTGGCTCTACCTCATGGGCTGGTCGTCGTACGGCGTCGAAGCCTGCGCTTCGTTCGCGCCTGAGTACAAGGACACCCGGAGAGACACGCCGCTGGCGCTGCGGTCCTCGTCGCTTTTCTGCGTCCTCGTGTTCTTCTTGTTGCCGCTCGGTGTCGTCGGCACGCTTGGTGCCGGCGGCGTGTGCGGCTCTGATCCCAAGACGTGTCCGGCGGCGGCGGGCGGCTACTTGGTCACCACCATGCACAAGGTGGTCGGCGGTGGCACGACCGGTTTGCTTCTCACATTTGTCTTGGCCGGCCTGATACTCAGCATGAACACGGCCACGATGGACGGGAGCCGGGCCCTGTACGGGATCTCCCGTCACGACATGACCATCAAGGCGCTGGGCAAGCTCAACCGATTCCACGTGCCCGGCAACGCCCTGACCGTGGACGCCGTCCTCAACATCCTGTTGCTCGTCCTGTTCAACAGCACGCTCGGGATCTTGGCCGCCAGCAACGTCGGCTACATGTTGGCCCACGTTTTTGCTCTCACCGGCTTCATCTTGTTGCGCCGGGATCGTCCAAACTGGCCGCGGCCGCTGCGGGTCTCAAACCTGTGGGTTCCGATCGCGGGCCTCCTCGCCGCCGCCAACTTGCTCTTCATCGTGGTTGGCTTCGTGAAGTTCAAGGACACCGGATACACGACGGGCCACAAGGTCGGGCCGTTCTACGTTGAGCAGGTCATCGGAGTGCTGATCCTGCTGGCCGGGCTGGGCCTGTTCATCTACCGGCGGGTCGTCGAGGACAAGGGCCGGGTGACGCGCACCGAGCCCTACGACCCCCTGCCCACGCCCGCCGAGCGCGCCCTGCTCCAAGCGGAAGAAGTACCGGTCGTCACGTAGTAGGCCGGGCCTGCGGCCGTGTCCATGAGCGCCGGCCCCGCCGGGGGCGGCCACGTGCTTCGGCGCGCCCGGCGCTTCGCCCCGGTGGTCGCGGTGCTGACCTTCCTTTCGACCTGCGCGCCACCTCCGGCCGGAAGTACGGCAGCCACCACGTCGATCCGGGCCGCCATTCGCGTCGATCAAGTCGGTTATGCCCTCACCGCCCCCAAGCGGGCGTACCTGATGACGCCAGGTTTGGCTACGAGGGCTGCATTCCGGGTCATCGACGAGCACGGGAGGGTCGTCCACACGGCTCCGCTCCGAGCTGATAGTGGCGCGTGGAGCACCTTCTACCCTTTCGTCTATGCCCTCGACTTCGACTCGGTCGACCGCGCCGGCGGTTATCACATCGAAGTCACGGGTCCGTTCCCCGCCGCGTCGCCCGACTTCCGAATCGGCGCGGCGGCGGAGCTTTACGCGGCGCCTCTGACCAACGCGCTTTCGTACTTCCGGAATGAGCGGGACGGCGCCGACTTCATCCGCTCCGCCTTACGGACCGCCCCTGCTCATCTCAACGACGGCACGGCGATGACGTACCTCACCCCGACCGTGGACGGAAACGGCACCTTCGCCGGCGACCTTACCGCGCTGGGAAAGACCATCGACGCTTCTGGCGGTTGGTGGGATGCGGGTGACTATCTCAAGTTTGTCCAGACCACGAGCTACGTCGTGGCGTTGCTCGGCATCGGCGTCCGTGACTTTCCCGGGAAGATGGGCGTTGAAGCGCGCCTCTCCGATTTCACCGCCGAGGTGAAGTTCGGCACCGATTTCCTCTAGCGGATGTGGGATGACCGCACTCGAACGCTGTATTACCAGGTGGGGATTGGCAGCGGTGATACGGCGCGGACCATCGCGAGCGACCACGACGTCTGGCGGCTCGCGCCGGCCGACGACACCTATGGGGGGCAGGATCCGACGTACCGGTACATCCGCCACCGCCCGGTCTTCCGGGCGGCGCCTCCGGGTTCGCTGATCAGTCCGAACCTGGCCGGCCGGCTAGCAGCCGATATGGCACTTTGTTTCCAGCTCTACAAGCGGACCGTTCCGGCTTACGCCGAGACATGCCTCCGATCCGGAGAGCACATCTTCGACCTCGCTGACACCTCCCCGGGCGTGCTGCTGACGGCCATCCCGTTCGGGTTCTATCCGGAGACGGAATGGCGCGACGACCTCGAGTTGGGAGCCACCGAACTGGCCGTGGCCATCGCCGGCGGTGACCTTCCCTCCGGTCTGCCCCATGCCGGCGCCGGCTATTACCTGAAGCAGGCCGCGCACTGGGCCAACGCCTACATCTCCGGCCCGAACGACGCCAAGGACACTTTGAACCTGTACGACGTCAGCGGCCTGGCCCATTTCGAGCTGCACCGCGCCCTCGCCAACGCCGCCAACGCCGCCGACGGCGCTACGCCGGCCGACCTCGAGGTGACGCCGGCGCGGCTCGTAGCCGACATCAAGAAACAACTCGACCATGGTCTGGCCATCGCCGCCACCGATCCCTTCGGCTTCGGGTTCCCCTGGGATACGTTCGACACGACGACCCATGGCGCGGGGCTGGCGGTCACCGCCAGCGAGTACGACCGGCTCACCCACACCGACGCTTACGCCGCCGCCGGCACGCGCTGGCTTGGCAATATCCTGGGCGCCAACGCCTGGGGGACCTCGCTGATCATCGGTGACGGCACCACCTTTCCCCACTGCATGCAACACCAGGTCGCCAACCTGACCGGCTCACTCAACGGCACCCCGCCGATCCTCGCCGGGGCGGCGGTTGAGGGGCCAAACTCGTTCGCAGCCACCGGCGCCCTTGCCGGCATGCGTACCTGCCCGGTCAGCGGGGTGGACTCCTTCGCCGCCTTCAACGGAGTGACGGCCGTGTTTCAGGACAACGTCCAGTCCTACTCGACGGTGGAACCGGCGATCGATCTGACGGCGTCCTCGCCCCTCGCGTTTGCATGGCAGATGGCCGTAGACCAAAGCTGACGCGTCAGTCTCGCCGGGCAGGGGTGCGTTGAACCCGGTCTGGTCCGGCCTACGATCGGTCCGATGAGCGTCCTGCCGACGACGAGGTCGAGCCTCGCCGGCATCGACATCCGTCGGGGAACGACAGGCGTGGTCCTCGCCGCTTTGCTGGCGGCCTTGGTGACGGTCCTGACCTGGGTCCCCGTCCACCGAGCGGCGGCGGCTGCGGCCATCCCGGCTCGGACCACGTGGGTACAAGGCGACTCGGTGTTGCTCGGGGCTCTTGACCAGACCCGCGCCCGGCTCTCCGCATCGGGTTGGACGGCCACGGTCAATGCCTTTGAAGGCTTGTCGATCCCTGCCGCCACGCAACAGTTCCGCATGCACAGCGTCGAGCTCGGGTCCGTCGTGGTGGTCGAGCTCGGCAACAACTTCGGCGGAGCTCCGGCTCTCTTCGCCGCCCAGCTCGACTCGGCCATGGCCGCGATCCAGGGCCGGCATGTGATCTGGCTGACTGACGCGATCTTTCGCCAGGGCCAGAGCGCCATCAACGACCAGATCTGGGCGGCCTCCGCCCGGTGGCAGAACCTCGAGGTCGCCGACTGGGGTGCCGTGGTGGCGGCCGATCCAGCTCTGGTCTACGCCGACGGCCTCCACTTGACCCCGCCCGGGTACACGGCGATGGCCGACTTCGTCCTTCAGCATCTCAACGCCTGGTATGGCCTGTACGCCGGTCCATCGCGGCCGGTCGTAGCCAGCTTCGGAGCGGCGGCCGGCTGGGCCGGCGGGAATGTCATTAACGGTGTCCCGACAGGGATGGCCTCCCTCCGCCCTGGATCAGGGTCTTGGGTGGTTGCCTCCGATGGAGGCGTCTTCACGTTCGGTGATGCGCGGTTCTTCGGGTCGGCGGGCGGCGGGCGGCTGAATGCTCCGGTGGTCGGTATCGCGGCCACCGCGGATGGGGGCGGGTACTGGTTGGTTGCCGCGGATGGGGGAGTCTTCACGTTCGG
>CAXMLU010000391.1:0-3489 GCA_964194255.1 uncultured bacterium | reverse complement strand
CATGGCGTCGACACCGGCGGGATTGGCGGTGACGACGACGTCTTTGTCGCCGGCGATGAAGAGACACGGCATCGTGAGCCGACTCGGATCGAGCGGTGATGTCAGTGCCCAGTTGGCATCGAAGTTGCGGTACCACGACACCGGCCCGAAGAACCCGGATCGGGTGAAGTCGGCGGTGTAGCGATCGAGATCCTCGTTGGTGAGCCACGCCGGCAGCACGGCCGGCGCCGGCGGCAACGTCTCGAGCCACGTGTTGGCCCCGACCGTCGCATCCGGCGCCGCCGCGCCGCGAGCCGCCGACCCCACGCCGTCCCCCGAAGCCGACCAGTAGATGCGGGCCAGTGCCTTGCGAGGATCGGTCGCCAGCTCGGTCTCGGCCGGGCCCACCTCCTGGAAATACACGATGTAGAACAGTCGTCCCGCTGTCAGCTGTCTGAACAACTCGACCGGCGGCATGGGGAACCTCAAGAACGGCACCGACATGTTGACCACGGCGCGCACCCGCTCCGGGTGCAGGAGGGCCAGGTCCCATACGACGATCGCCCCCCAGTCATGGCCGACAAAGACCGCCCTTTCCTCCCCTATGTCGTCGACCAAGCCGAGCAGATCCCCGGTGAGCTGGCTGATGCCGTAGGCCTCGACCGTGTCGGGCGCGTCGGACGACCCGTAGCCACGCTGGTCGGGCGCCAGTACGTGATATCCGGCGGCCGCCAGCGCGGGTATCTGGTGGCGCCACGAGTAGGCCGACTCCGGAAAGCCGTGGCACAGGATCACGGGGGGACCCTGTCCCTCGTCGACAACATGGAGCGTGATGCCGTTGGTGGCCACGGTGCGGTCCATCACATCAGCCCAGCTTGGGGAGGTGTTGCTCGAGTTGCAGCACCCCTTCGAATAGGTCGCCGTCAGCGTCGACGCGCTCGAGCACGTCGCCCGCTTCGAAGCGAAGGCTCTCGGGATCGTTCGCGAGTTCATCCCACGTCACCGGAGTGGACACGGTTGGTCGCTCTCTCGCGCGAAGCGAGTACACGGCGATGGTCGTCTTGAAGCTGGAGTTCTGGCTCCAATCGATGAAGATCTTGTGCGGGCGAAGGTCTTTGCTCATGTTGGTCACGACCAGCTTGGGGTGTTGCTTCTCGAGCACTTGGGCCAAGGCCAGAGAAAAGGCCCGGGTCTCCTCATAGTCGACCGCGGTGTTGAGCGGCACGTACACCTGCATGCCTTTCGAGCCCGACGTCTTTGCGAAGGCGGTGAGTCCCAATGAGCCCAGCGACTCGTGCAGCAGCAGGGCCACCTCAGCGCATTCCTTCAAACCGGCGGGCGGTCCCGGATCAAGGTCGAAGACCATGACGGTCGGTCGGCGCAGATCCTCGACCAGGGCCAGTCCGGGATGAAGTTCGATGGCGGCCAGGTTGGCGGTCCAGACCAGCGCGGCCGTCTCTTCGATCAGGCAGAAGTTGACGTTGCGGCGGCCCTCTTCTATGGCCACGGTGTGAGTCGAAACCCACGGCGGCCGGTGGGACGGGCAGTTCTTCTCGAAGAAGAACTTGCTGTCGACACCGTTGGGATAGCGCTTCAGCGTGATCGGGCGGTGGGCCAGGTGCGACAACATCACCGGAGCGATGCGGGCGTAGTAGTCCACGATCTGGCCCTTGGTGAACCCGGTCGCCGGGTACAGGACCTTGTCCAGGTTGGACAGGCTGAGCGTCCGCCCGGCGACGGACACCTCGGCCCGCTCGGCCGGGCTCACCCGGCCTTGGCCCGCTTGCCTGCGCTTTGGGACCGCTCGTCCTTCTCGTCCTTGTCGGCCTTGGCCGCGGCCAGGCTGGCCTCGAGCGCGGCCATCAGGTCCACGACGGCGCCAGGTGCGGCGGTAACCGCCGGCGCGCTGATCTCCTGGCCCTCCGCCTTCCGACCAATGAGCTCGAGAACTTGCTCGCGGTACGTGTCGTGATACTTCTGGGGTTCGAAGTCGGCGCCGAGCGAGTCGATGAGTTGTTCGGCCATGGCCAGCTCGCGATCGGACAGCGTCACGTCCGCTTCGTTGAGACCCTCGAGGCCCTCCAACGGCACGACCTCATCGGCGAAGAGCATGGTGGACAGGACGAGCGCGCCCTCCGAGGCTCGCAGCGCGCACAGGTACTGCTTGGTCCGCATCACGAACGTGGCGATGCCCACCTTGTTGGTCTTGGCCATGGCCTCGGCCAGCAGCTTGTACGGCTTCTCCGCCCGCTTGTCCGGCACGAGGTAGTACGCCTTCTCGTAGAAGATGGGATCGATCTGGTCGAGATCGACGAACTCTTCGATGTCGATGGTGTGCGTGGCTTCGGGGTCGGCGGCGCGCAGCTCCTCGGGGTCGATGACCACGTAGCGACCCGGGCTGATCTCGTAGCCCTTCACGATCTCCTCGAAGGGCACCTCTTCACCATCGGCGGAGCACACCCGCTTCTGTTGGATGCGGGCGTTGTCGGAGGAATGGAGCTGGTGAAAGCGCACATCCTTCGGCGCCGTGGCGGATACGAGCTTGATTGGGACGTTGACCAGCCCGAAGCTGATCGAGCCGGTCCAGATCGGTCTGGGCATGACGCTATTCTCCCTCAATCTCGTGAACTACAAGCTTGTAACTGTCGCACCCGCCTGCGATCCTGGGAATGTGCAGGTCCCCTCGCTCGTACCCGCCGCCGCCCGCCTGGCCCACCTGCTCACCGCGGGAGGGGGCGGCCTGGCCGACCCGCAGGGCGCCGGGGTGCTGGATTTCGAGTCGACCTTGACCCTCCGGACCCTCGTCCGCACGACCGCTCCCGCCGATACGTGGGCGGTCGACGGGGGCCAGGCCCGGGTCGCCGACGCCCGCTGCCTGGCGTTGGTGGTGACGCGCGCCGCCCGGGTTCGCTTCCAGACAGGCCGCGCCATCCTGGAGGACGAGGGGGAGCTCCGGGCCGCCCTCATCGGCCAGGGCGAGGACCGATCGGCGCTCCCCGACCTCGGCTTCGAACTCCCGAGCGACACCCCCGTCGACATCAACCTGCTCCGGGATGCCGCCGAGTGGTTGGCCGTCGCGGACTGCATTGAGGAAGCCGACGCGGGCGCGGTCGTGCTGGTTGACGGCGATCTGCTCCCCGACTGGCGGATACCCCACGCCCATGTGGGCGCCCTGCTGGTCCGAGCGGCGGAGCGCCAGGTGACCGTGGTCGGCGTGACCAAGCACACCGCCCTGTCTCGGGGGGGCGCTCCCCTGCTCGGCCAGCTCGAGCGGGAGGCGGAGCTGGTGTTGGGGCCGCGGGCCCTGTGGTGGCTGCCCGTGGCCAGGACCAAGCCCGGGGGCCTTGGCCTCCAGGTGGTGGCCGCCCGCCTTGACCCCGACGCCCGGTTCTCGTTCCGTATCGATCTCCCCGAGTCAGCGGATGCACCGGCTGTGCTCGGTGCGCTGTCGGCGCTCTGCGACGACGCCGCCTTCCCGGGCTATCCCTATCCGCTCACGGTGGCCGACCG
>CAXMLU010000390.1:0-3425 GCA_964194255.1 uncultured bacterium | reverse complement strand
CCCTGGGTACGTCACCCATTTGGTGCTGTGTGGAGACCATGCCGGTTGCCCGGTGGAACTCCCAGTCCTAGCGGTTCGTGTCGTCGTCCCACGAGGCCAGGCACGTTGGGCACAGGGGCCGGACCCGGGCTTCGTTAGGGGCCAGAGCGACGAACCGTTTGCCACAGCGGGTCATGCCGGTGACGGCGTTGCGAAAGTGGACGTTCGTCGGGGACTCGCCGTCTACGATCCCGAAATCGCGATCCATGGACACAAGAGTACGCCGGGTGTTTGTCGGCCGGTGCCGACCGCGGATTTAGGACGGCCAGGTCGTGGGGACTAGTTCGGAGACACCGACCGAGCACGCTCTCGACCCCGACGGGCTCTATCAGGTCACGTCACTGCGCCGCAGCGGCTGGGGATGGCGGTGCCTGTGCGGATGGCGCAGCCCGCTGTACGAGTCGCCGACCGAAGCAGGCGAAGCCTTCAAGGAGCACGCCGCGTCGCCGCCTCCCCGGCGGTCACGGCGAACCAGGAGGGAACGGAAGCACTGGCAGAAACGCGACCGCCGGCAGAATTGACGGGGATCCGACAGGACTCTTGGGGGCCGGTCAGACTTCCGGGCGGGTCCGGCTCGGAGTCGACGCGCCTCCGGGCCGGGCCCCCACGCCGGACGCGACTCCGCCCCGGCCAGCTGGGGAGCAGAACCGGGGCGGAGTCGTTACGTGTATCGGCCGAAGCCGCGCGGAACCTAGGAGTCGGCTGCGCTCAGGAACTGCTCGGTCTCGTCGAGGTCCATGCCGCCCGACTTCTGAAGGAGCCCCTGGCGTTGGGCCAGGCGACGCAGCCTCGCCTCGCGGGTTTGGTCGGTAACGGTCAGGGCATTTCCTCCTCTTGGCGGCGACGCGAATGCGTCAGCCCCGATGCGACCCGTGATCGGGAAGGTCCATATCGGGGCACCATGCCAAGCCGTGCCATGAACACCATCTACCGAGGTAGATGCGTGCCGACCACTGACCGAATCGTACATCATCGCTCCCGAAGTAACTACCGTTCGGCCGACGTCACCGCCGGGCAGCGGCGGTCCAGACGTCATCGAGTATCCGGGCTAACCGGGCGATCCTGACCGGGTTCAACCAGTTGTGGCAGCGGACGAAGTCCGCCATGGCGTGGCCGGGGACGAGGTCGTCGCGATCCTGGCAGTCAGGGCTGGTGAGGGCCCGTTCGACCATCTCGATGGCGACCTCGAGGTCCATATCGAGCAGCCAGTCGTGGTCATCCTCCCGTTCGGGCGTATACCACTCGCAGCTGCATCCGCAGGCCAGGCTGTAGCAGCTCGGCCCGCTGTACATCGACGACGCCTGCGCCAGCCGATCGGCGACCACCGAGTCGATCTCGGCGGCCAGCTGGGCGCCGCCAACGCGCGACCGAAGGTCATCAAGCAGACCCTCGTACCGCTTGCCAGCACTGAAGTCGAGCGCATCGTCGATCTGGTCGATTCCAGTCCCGGTCTCAGCCGGAGACTTGGTTTTTGTCGCCATATCTGGCTTCCTCCCTCTGCGGCGGGAGCATCCCGTCGTCTACATCGCGAGTGTAGTGCGCTAAACTCTCTACGCAAGCACCGCTTTCTTGGGAGGTACCGGTAACGTGATCCAGGTGGCACACCTCAACTACGAAATCCCCGACGAACTACACCGCCGAGCCAAATCGGCGGCCGCCCTCGACGGGGTCACCCTGAAGGACTTCGTCATCAAGGCGCTCGAGGCCGCCCTCGCAAAACCAAAGCCCGGTGACCGGTGATGGAGCGTCAATGCGCAGCGATCACGAAAAAGGGTGCTCGCTGCAAGAACGAGGCGTTACCGGCGGGAGCGTGGTGCGCTCATCACGACCCGGACGTCGACGTGTCGGCGCAGTGGGCGGAGGTCCGCGAGCTCCGCGAGAGAATGAACCGGGACCAGGACCAGGACCAGGACCAGGACCACGCAGGAGGATCCCCCGTGGCTGTCATTCCCCTGATCATTCCCAGTTCGTTCGACTGCGAAATCTGCGAAAAGCACATCGGACCACGAACCAAGCGGACCGAATCTCCGTGGCACGTCGAGAATGACGGAGTGGTGCGCAGCTTCTGTGGACGCAAGTGCATGTCTGTTTGGTCGCAGCAGCAGTTGGCCCCGTAGTCGGGGACCCGAGCACGGAAGGAGACGAGAACGGTGAGCGTGACCAAGCGAACCACCAAGACCAAGGGCACGACCTATGTCGTTCGGTGGAGAGACCCAAAACCGCATGAGCGCACCTTCTCCACCCGGGCAGCCGCCGACCGGTTCGAACGGAACACCCGCCACGCTCTCGACCAGGGCACCTACATCGACCCGGCGGCCGCCAAGACGACGTTCGCCGAATGGCACGCACGCTGGTGGCCGACCATGCAAGACCGGGCGCCGAACACCATCTCCCTCTACAAGACGGTCCTCAGCAACCACGTACTCCCCCAGCTCGGCCCCCGTCGGCTCGGATCCCTTCAACCCATCGACCTCGAGGAATGGCTCAGCGGCCTACGCCGCTCCGGGCTCGGCCCGTCAACTGTCCGCGCCGCGAGGACGCTCGCCAGCATGATCCTCGGCTCGGCGGTCAAGTCGAACGTCATCCGTAGCAACCCGGCGGCCGGGCTGCGGCTGGCGAGGCCGGCGTCAACCAAACAGCAGGCGCTCACGGCCGCCCAAGTCGAACACCTGACCGCCGCCATCGACCCGTTCTGGCGGCCGCTCGTCTCCCTGCTCGCCTACGCCGGGCTGCGCCCCGGTGAGGCCGCCGCGCTGCGCCGACGCCACCTGGATGACCTGGGGAACCTGCTGGTCGAGGCTGGCGCCGTCGAGGTACGCGGCCGGTGGTACGAGGGCGACACCAAGACCCACAAGGCCCGCGTCGTCCCCCTGACCGGCTCCGTGCTCACCGAGCTACGGGCCCACATGAAGGACTTCGTCGGCTTCGAACCGGAAGCGCCGATCTTCTGCACACCGGGCGGCTCCCGGCTGCGCCTCAGTAATTTCCGGCCCATCTTCGAACGGGCCCGGGATGCGGCCGGACTACCCGGCTGGGCGACCCCGTACAGCCTTCGCCACACGGCCGCCTCGCTTATGGCCCAGGCGGGCGTGCCCGCCACCTCCGCCGCGGCTCTTCTCGGCCATGACCCGGCCATCTTCGTGCGCACCTACGCCCACCTATATCCGGACGACCTGCGAGCGCCGCCCTCGAGGGTGCTCGTCAGGCCGCCCTCGCCGACCCGTCAGACGCTTCGGGACGCCGCCAAACACCGCGGGACGCTTCCGGTACGCGTGGAAAACGCGGGGACGGAATCGGTACCGAGTCCGCTGGCTAGGCCCACACCCCTTCTGACCTGCCCGTATGCGGGCCACACTCGTTGAGAACGGCCGGGCACGGTCTATCCC
>CAXMLU010000389.1:0-3737 GCA_964194255.1 uncultured bacterium | reverse complement strand
TCGGTGACCGTTTCGGGCGCTATAGAGGATTGGCGCTGGGTCTGGCCATGTTCGGCGTCGGCTCGGCCGGCTCTGCCTTCAGCGGGTCGGCTACCACCCTGATCGCGACCCGCGCCTTCATGGGCATCGGCGGGGCGTTCATCATGCCGGCCACCCTGTCCATCATCACCAACGTTTTCACCAACCCGGTGGAAAGGGGTAAGGCCATCGGCATCTGGGCGGGGGTGTCCGCCCTGGGCATCGGACTCGGCCCGGTGACCGGCGGCTTCCTGCTCAGCCACTTCTGGTGGGGATCCGTATTCCTCGTCAACGTTCCCGTAGTGATCCTCGGGCTCATTGGTGGCTGGTATCTCATCCCGGATTCACGCGATCCGTCGGCACCGAAACTCGATCCGGTTGGCGCCGTCCTGTCTGTGATCGGGCTGGCTTCGCTAATTTACGGAGTCATCGAGGCTCCTTCGCACGGTTGGACCTCAACCGGAACCGTCTCAGCCTTTGCGGTTGGCGCGGCCGTGCTGGGCATGTTCGTGGCGTGGGAATTGCGTTACTCGAGCCCGATGCTTGACCTTCGGTTCTTCGAGAACCCGCGCTTCACCGCCGCCAGTGGGGCCATCACCCTGACCTTCTTCACTCTGTTCGGGTCGCTGTTCCTTCTGACCCAATACCTCCAGTCGGTGCTGGGCTATAGCGCCCTCAAGGCCGGCGCCGTTCTGTTGCCCCAGGCCGGGGTGATGATGATCGTGGCGCCCTCGTCGCATGGGTTCGTGCAACGCTTCGGCAACAAGGTGGTGGTGGCCTTCGGGCTGTCGGTTGTTGCCGTCGCCATGTGCGTCTTTGGCGTACTCGGTGTGGCCGCCCCCGTATGGCAGGTCATCGGTGTCACCATGATGCTCGGGTTCGGCATGGGCAACGTGATGGCTCCGGCCACGGACTCCATCATGGGAGCATTGCCCCGTGCCAAGGCGGGAGTCGGCTCGGCCATGAATGACACCACTCGCCAGACCGGCGGCGCCATCGGCGTGGCCGTGCTCGGTTCGATCCTGTCGTCTCGTTATGCCGCCAGCGTCACCAGCGCGGCCCACGCCCGGAACCTTCCGGCCGCGCTCACCGCGACCGTCAAGGGCAGTGTCGGGCAGGCAGTCGCCGCGGCCCGCTCACCCCAGGCCGGTCCCTTCGGCAAGGTCGTCCTCTCGATCGCTCGCAGCAGCTATGTCTCCGCCTTCCACGTGTCGGCGTTCGTCGGTGCCGCCGTCATGGTTCTCGCCGCAACCGGCGTCATCGTCTGGCTCCCGGCCCGCGCCGCCAACGAAGCTGAGGTTCATGCCGACCTTCGAGCCGTTGACGACGACGAGTTCGGCGAGATCGACCGGATGCCCTTCCCGGCCCTCGAGGCCAGCTGATGCCGGAGGCTGACGGCACGGGCGCCGCCGCCGCCGTCGCCGTTGCGGACCGACCGCGACCTGGCCGGCCTCGCAACGAGGCATGTGACCGGGCCATCGAGGCCGCTGCGTTGGACCTGCTCGTCGAAGAAGGCTTCGCCGGGATGAGCATTGAAGGAGTAGCGGCCCGCGCCGGCGTCGGCAAGGCCACCATCTACCGCCGCTGGCCGGCCAAAGAGGACCTCGTTCTCGATGCCGTCATCCGAAGGTGCCAGGAGCATGTCGTCTCCCCCGATACCGGTTCGGTGCGCACTGACCTACTGGAGATGATGCAGGCGGTGCTTCGCAAGTTTCAGATTGACGGTCGGATTATGCGGGCATTCGCGGCCGAGCAGAGTTTCCATGCCGAGCTAGCCCGCGCCTTCCGGACCACGTTTGTAGCCGAGCGACGAGTCGCCATGCGGGCGATCCTCGAACGGGGCGTGGCTCGGGGCGAACTCCCGGAAGATGCTGACCTTGACCTGCTGGTGGACGTGGGCGCCGCCATCATGTGGCACCGGCTGACCATCACCGGCAGTCCTCTCTCCGACGACCTCCCCCAGCGGATCCTCGATCAGTTTTTCCCTATGCCCGAGTCGGCGAAAGGCGGTCGCGCCCGTGGCTGACTGGAACACTGCGCTGATCAAGGAGTTCCGCGCCAATGGTGGTCAGATCGGTGGGGGATTTGTCGGGGCGCCGGTGCTCCTTCTCACGTCCAAAGGGGCCAGGACGGGGTTGGCTCGTACCTCGCCCATGATGTATCTCGCCGACGGCGATCGCTGGATCGTCTTTGCTTCCAAAGCCGGAGCGCCGACGAACCCGGATTGGTACCACAACCTGGTGGCCCACCCCAGGGCTTCGATCGAGGTTGGTACGGACACGGTCGAAGTCGACGCCGAGGTGCTGACCGGCGAGGAACGGGGCCGGCTCTTCAAGCTCCAGTCGGAGCGCTATCCCGGATTCGCCGAATACCAGGACAAGACGACACGAGTCATCCCGGTGCTCGCACTGCGGCGGGCAAGCTGAAACCCAAGCGCCTGGCCGGTCAGGTGGCGATTGTCACCGGAGCCTCGCGTGGGATCGGTAGGGGACTGGCGCTCGGTTTGAGCGCCGAAGGGGCGGCGATCGTGTGCGCGGCGCGAACCGACAGAGAGCAACCGGGCGGCTTGCCGGGCACGGTGCACGCGACCGCCGAGGCCATTTCCGCATCCGGCGGCCGCGCCATCGCGGTGCGGTGCGACATCTCCCGGGATGATGACATCGCCCGCCTGATGGAACGGACCATCGAGGAGTTCGGCCGGGTGGATGTGCTGGTGAACAACGCCATGTCGCCCACGCGCGGCCGACTCGAGGACACGGATGCGAGCGTCTGGGACGAGGCCATCGCCACCAACATCCGCAGCCTGCTGGTGCTGTGCAAGTCGGTGCTGCCTCACATGGCCAAGCAGGGTGGCGGCAGCATCATCAACATCTCGTCGGGTGGGGCAGAGCATGCCTCGACGCCGTATCTGCCGCCCGGGTTCTCCATCTATGCAATGGCCAAGGCGGCCATGGAGCGGTTCACGACCGCCGTAGCGCCGGAACTAGCCGAGCGGGGCGTGGCCATCAACGCTCTCCGCCCCGGGGCGGTAAAGACCGAGCTGGCTGTGCAGGAATTGGGCGAGGACTACGACTGGAGCGCCTGGGCCACGCCCGATGCGGTCGTGCCGGCCGTCGTGTTCCTGGCTGCAGAGCGAGGCGATGGCTTCACTGGCCGCATCGTCGACTCCCCGCGCTTCGGCAAGGACTGGCCCTAGGAGGGGGCACGTGGACGAACTCGCGACCAATTGGTGCCACGCACTGATTGGTCGCCCAGTTCACGCCGCGGGCCGAGACGGCGAACTGGTCGAATATTCGACCGTGAGCCGTACCAATTTCCGACCCGCCCGTCCTGCCCCGGCCTCGACCCGCCCGGCCCCGCTTTGGCCCCGGCTTGCCCAGCCGCTACAAACTGTCGAGGGCCTGGCGGAGGTCGGCGACGAGATCGCGGGCCGACTCCACCCCGACGCTGAGCCGGACCAGGTCGGCCGGCACCTCGTTGGTCGAACCAGCCACGCTGGCGTGGGTCATCCGGCCGGGATGTTCGATCAGGCTCTCAACCGCGCCGAGGCTCTCGGCCAGCGTGAAGATCCGAGTCCGGCTACACACGTCGATGGCGGCCGCCTCGCCTCCGGCCAGCCGGAAGCTGACCATTCCCCCGAAGGCCCGCATCTGACGGCAGGCGATGTCGTGGCCGGGGTGATCCGGCAACGAGGGGTGCAGCACGGCGGATACGGCGGG
>CAXMLU010000388.1:0-4400 GCA_964194255.1 uncultured bacterium | reverse complement strand
CACTTCGAGAAGATGCTCTACGACCAGGCCCAGCTGGTCCGCAGCTATGTGCACGGATGGCAGCTCACCGGCTCGGACTCGTATCGCCAGGTGGTGGAGGAGACCGTCGGCTACGTGCGACGCGACCTGCTCTCCCCCGAAGGCGGCTTGTACTCGGCCGAGGATGCCGACTCCGAGGGCGTTGAGGGCAAGTTCTATGTGTGGACCCTGGCCGAGGTCGCCGCACTGGCTCCGGCCGCAGTGGACTGGTACGGGGTGACCGAAGAGGGCAACTTCGAAGGCCAGACCATCCTCTGCCGCCCGCTTGGCGCCCCATTGGTCCGTCCGGCCGAGGTTGAAGAGGCCAGGGCCACCATGTTCTCGGCTCGTTCTCATCGGGTCCGGCCCGGGCTGGACGACAAGGTCCTCACCGAATGGAACGCCATGTTCGTCGCCGCGCTGGCCGACGCCGGCGCCGTGTTCCAGCGCAACGATTGGATCGAGTCGGCGGTGACCACGGCCGAGTTCCTGCTGCGTTCGTTGCGCCGGCCGGAGGACGGCCGCTGGATGCGATCCTGGCAGGCCCAGGGCGGCGCCAGGCATCTCGGGTATGCCGCCGACTACGCCTGGCTCGTCGACGCGTTCACCCGGCTGGCCGAGGCCACTGGTGAGGCGCGATGGGTCGGCCATGCGGTGGCGACGGCCGATGCCTTGCTCGAACTGTTTTGGGACGCCAAGGGAGGCGGGCTGTTCACGACCGGCCATGACGGTGAGGCGCTGATTGTGCGGCCCAAGGACGTCTACGACGGCGCCACACCGGCGGCCAATTCCGTGGCGGCCGTTGCCCTGGCCCGCCTGGGCGCGCTCACCGGCGTCTCCCGCTACATCGAGGCAGCCGAGGCCATCGTGGCCATGGTCGCCGACTCCCTGGCTGTCCACGCCCTGGCATTCACGAACTTCTTGGCCGCCGTCGACCTGCTGAGCACGGGTGTCACCGAGGTGGCCGTCACCGGAGACCGGCCGGATCTGGTGGCCGCCTATCGGTCCCGTTTTCTGCCGAACGCGGTTCTGGCATGGGGCGAGCGTTACGACTCGCCCCTATGGGAGGGCCGTCAGGACGATCTGGCCTACGTGTGCCGGGACTTCGCCTGCCGGGCGCCGGTCGCCGCCGCCGAAGACCTACTCGCTCAACTCACCGACTCGAGCACGGCCAGCACCTCGTCACCGTAGAGCTCGAGCCGGGTTGGGCCTATGCCGGAGATCTTGGCCAGTTCTTCCAACGTGGTCGGAGAACTCCGGGCCACCGCCCGCAGCACCAGGTCCTGAAAGACAACATAGGCGGGGACCTTGTCCCGTTTGCATCGGTCCCGCCGCCACACCCGAAGGGCATCCTCTCGGCGCTGCGCGTCCGGGCTCAGCGCCTCATCGATAGCCGCGACCTTGGCCCGCCGCGGGACGGGCGCGACCGGCGTCCTCGCCGCCGCTCGCCGGTGCGGCGCCTGGCCAGTGAGCTCGGCCAGGAACGGCGAAGGACGCCGGGTGTCGGCCAGGACGACCACCCGTTGCCGGCCCCGCGTGATGGCGACGTGGAGAACGCGGCGCTCCTCCTCCTCGTCGGCGGCGAGGCGGTGCGGCCAGATGCCGTCGTTGGCACCGAACACGGCCACCCGATCCCACTCCATCCCCTTCACCCGATGCACCGTGGAGAGCGTGACTCCGCAAGGCGTCGACTCCCGCTGGAAGCTGTTGCGCAGCCAGGTCTCGAACGTGGCCGGATCGGGGTGGAGCTCCGCCACCTGTTCGAGCGCCTCAAGATCGTCGAGGTGACTAGAGCCCTCGCCGCCACCGGTGCCGTCGAGCAGCCCCATGGCCCGGCCCAGGCCCACGCCATCTTTGATCACGGCGAGCACTTGGCGGGTGGTGCCGTGGGCCGACCGCACCACCATCTCCAGATCGTCCGCCAACCGCTCCACCTTGGACGCCTCCTTGTCCGGCACGGTGGAGGCGAGGTCGCGAAGGGCGCGGAGAGTCCACCCTGCCCGCCGCCTCAGGCGGTCGGGAAACCATTGGGGAAGACCTCGGCTTGGACGGCGAAGTATCTCGACCACGTCGGCACCGCGGATGGACGCGGGAGCGGACGCGATGCGCAGGTAGGCCAACGCCGCTCGTACTCCGGTGCGCTCGAGGACGGTCGGTCGCAAGACCGAATCGATGGGCACGCCCGCCTCCGCCAAGGCCAGGTGGGGGGCCAGGAGCAAGGAGTTGACGCGGGTGAGCACGGCCACCTTCTCAGGAGCCACCGTTGGCTCACCGAGCCAGTCCGCGACCAGTGCGGCGACGGCGGTGGCACCGTCTTCGCTGCGATGCGTGCGGACTTCGAGGCGATCGGACCCCTCGGCTGCGCCCGGGCCGGCGTGGATCTGCTTTGGCACCCGCCTTCGGTTGTACGAGAGAAGGTGCACGGCGGCATCGACGGCCGCTCGAGGCGAGCGGTAGTTGACCTCGAGGGCATAGACGCCGGCGGCCGGGAAGTACGCGGGGAAATCGGTAAGAAAGCCGGGGTCGGCGCCGGCATGCCCGTAGATGACCTGGTCATCGTCGCCGACTCCGAAGACGTCAAGTGCGGGCATGGCCAGCAATCGGAGCAAAAGCACGTGGGCTGGAGTCAGGTCCTGGAACTCGTCAACCAGCAGATGCCGGCATTCGGACTGAGCCTGTCGCCGCAGAGGTCCGTCGGCGAGGAGAAGCTCGATGGCGGCGTAGATCTGCTCGTCGAAGTCGATGGCCCCTTCACCCGACATCGCCTTCCGGTAACGGGGAAAGGCTTCGGCCAGACCGGGGACATCGTCGCGGTCCGCTTCGACGTCCGCAGGGTCGCGAAGTCCGAGGCGCACCAAAGAGAGCGCCTCGATGTACGGGGCCAGCGGGTCGGTGTTTGATCGTCGCGGCCGGGTCGGGACGAGGGCCTCCACCAGGCGCCGCACCTCCCGCTCGTCGAGAACTCGGGGTGGACGCGCTCCGCCCCGGGCCAACAACGCATAGCCGAGCGCGTTCAACGTGCGGACGCGCGCGCCCAGGCCGGCGCAGCGTGCCTCTAGCTCCTCCTGGGCCTTCTTGTTGTACGCCACGGCCAGCACGGTCGCCGGTTCGACGCCACGGTCGACGAGCAGGTGGCGGAGCCGCTCGGTGAGGACCCTCGTCTTCCCCGACCCGGCGGGGGCGACCACCCGAGCCGGACCGCTCAGGTGAGCCACCGCCACCAGCTGATCGGACGCCAGGTCGGCTCGTGGCGCCACCGGAGGAGGCGTCGGCGTCAGCCGCCCAAGGTCGATCGACTCGGCGTGCACCAGCACGTGGTCGACGGTCAGCGGGCAGCGCGGCCCGCCATCGATCCACGCCGGTTGACCGTCCGGCAGGATCACGTCCGCCGGGCCGCCGTCGCTCGCTCCCAGCCGGGTCGCCTTGCGGGACCACCACCATCGCGGTTCGCCCGCCCGGGCGTCGTAGGTATTCGCCCACACCAGGAAGTGGAGCCGGTCAAGCCACACCTCAAAACGAGGAGTGAGTGTCCACGGCTCCGCCCGAAACGCTTCGGGCTCGCGGAACCGGGCCGGATCGACGGCCAGCGCGATCACGACCGGATGACGGGAAGCCCATGCCTCGTGCAACTCGCCGACGGCGACCGCCGGGTCAGCAAGGACGGCGTCATCGATCCGAACCAAAGGCGAACCCGCCCATGGCGCGGGCACGCCGGCTCCGTCCAGGATCACCACGCCGCGCCCGAGAACCGCGGGTCCGGGAACGGGCATGGCTCGACCCTACGCTGCTAGGAACGGAGCATGGAGCTGACCTCGCCCCATCCGGCCGGCTTGGACGTCGACGCCATCACCGCCTGGTTCGGCGAGCATCTCCCCGGCACCGTCCCTCCGCTCGCTTTCGACCTGGTGCCGGGCGGGCGCTCCAATCTGACCTTCGTCGTTACTGATGCCGGAGGCAAGCGCAGCATCCTGCGCCGCCCCCCACTCGGCCAGGTGCTGGCCACGGCCCACGACGTCGGCCGGGAATTCCGGATCATCTCGGCCCTGGAGCCGACCGCCGTTCCCGTCCCCCACGCCCACGGCCTGTGCACCGAATCGGCGGTGAACGGGGCGCCGTTCTACGTCATGGACTTCGTTGACGGTCTCGTGGTTCGCGATGTCGACGTTGGCCGAGCCGCCCTGGACGTGGCCCAGCAGACCCGCGTCGCCCATTCGCTCATTGACGTGCTGGCCGCCCTGCACGCTGTCGATCCCGACGCGGTGGGCCTCGGCGATCTGGGGCGCAAGGAGGGCTACATCGCCCGCCAGCTGAAGCGCTGGCACCGGCAGTGGAACGACTCCCGCACCCGGGACCTCCCCGCCGTTGACGAGGTCCACGACCGG
>CAXMLU010000387.1:0-6839 GCA_964194255.1 uncultured bacterium | reverse complement strand
GCCAACGACTCGCCCTACGGGCTGGGGGCCGGCGTCTACACCAGCAACGTCTCGCGCGCCCTCCGGCTCGCCAAACGCCTGCGCGCCGGCACGGTCGGGATCAACGACTACGGCGTCATGCCGAACATCCCCTTCGGCGGCTACAAGGCGTCGGGGCTCGGCCGGGAGGGAGCCCGCGAAGGCATCGAGGGCTTCACTGAGGTAAAGACCATCATGATCGGTCTGGGTCAGTAAGACCTGCCGTTGCCACGAAGAAGGTGATGGCCGCCGCCGACGCCACGTTGAGCGAATCCACGCCATCAGCCATAGGGATCCGGACGCAGCGATCGGTGAGCTCGATGACATCGTCGGAGAGGCCCGTCGCTTCGGCCCCGAGCAGAACGGCCACGTGACTGGCGGCCCGGGAGGAAGATGCGGGTCGGGATGACAAGGCGGTCAGGGCGGACGGCGTCAGGGCGACCAACTCGAAGCCAGCCGCACGTAGCTGCTGCAATCCGTGCGGCCACGGCTCGATGCGGGCAAAGGGCATCGTGAGAACATGGCCCATGGACACTCGCACCGCCCGGCGGTAGAGGGGATCACAACAGTTCGGCGAGAGGAGCACGGCGTCGAACCCGAACGCGGCCGCGTTGCGGAAGATGCCCCCGAGGTTCTCGTGGTCATTGATCCCTTCGAGCACGGCGACAACCGTCGCCCCCTCGATGATCGAGGCCACCGACGACGGGGGAAGACGGGAGGCCGCCGCCAGCACGCCCCGGTGGGCGCGGAAGCCGACCACCTCATCGACGACGGCCTGGGAGGATACGTAGATTGAGCCTGCGAATGCGGGCAGGCGATGCGTGTGGTTGGCCACCACCAGCAGCGACCGCACCGGATAGGGCGATGCGAGCAGGCGGTCGACGACCAGCCATCCTTCGGCGATGAAAGCGCCGCCGGTTGAGCGCAACCGCGACCGCTCGGGTAACGAGCGGTAGTCGGCGAGCCGCTCATCGCCGGCATCGGTGATCGAGACGGGCACGGGGACGCTCACCTGGCGCGCGGGAGTCCCAGGATGCGCTCAGCCACGATGTTCTTGTTCACCTGGGTGGTTCCGCCGGCGATGGTCATGGCCCTCGAGTACACCCGATCGCGGCCCCACGGGCCGGCGTTGGCGTCCGGACCGAGGATATCGGCGGCCACCTCCGAGACATGTCCTTCGGCCTCGCTCCACGTCAGCTTGGCGACGCTCGACTCCGGCCCCATGGCCCGACCGTGGATGGCCGCGGATATGGCCCGATCGGCCAGAAGCTTCAGCAGCTCGCCCTCGACGTAGACCGATGCCAGCCGTTGCCGAAGGACAGGATCTTCGGAAGCCATCCGCCCGGAACCGATCGACGTGGTCCGGGCCAGGTCGAGCAGGCGAGAGATCTTCTTGCGTAGCCCGAGGTGCAGGTTGGCCACGCCACCGCGCTCATAGGCCAGGGTCGTCATCGCCGTGCGCCAGCCCTCGTTCTCGGCCCCCAGCAGCGACGTGACTGGGACGCGGACATCGGTGAGGAAGATCTCGTTGAACTCGTGCTCTTCGGTGATGGTGACGAGCGGGCGGACTTCGACGCCGGGAAAGGTCATGTCCATGAGCAGACAGGAGATGCCCTTGTGCTTGGGCGCGGAAGGATCGGTGCGGACGAGAAGCTCGCACCAGTTGGCCAGATGCCCGAAGGTGTTCCACACCTTCTGGCCGTTGACGATGTAGTCGTCTCCGTCGCGGACGGCCGACGTCCGCAGCGAGGCGAGGTCCGACCCGGCGTCGGGCTCCGAGAACCCTTGGCACCAGATGTCGTCGCCCCGCAGCATTCGGGGCAAGAAGTGGCGCTTCTGCTCCTCGGTGCCGAACTCCATGATGGCGGGAGCGATATTCGAGATCCCGATGGGATTGAGGGGGCCGGGGGCGTCTTCCCGGCTCATCTCTTCGGCGAAGACGACCTGCTCCATCGTGCCCGCGCCGCGCCCCCCGTATTCGACGGGCCAGGCGATGGCTGCATACCCCGCATCGGCCAGGGTTCGGTTCCACCGGTGCAAGCGGTCGAACCGGCCCCCGGACGGATCCATGTCGGTCGACGATGATCGGAGGTCGTCGGTGAGGTTGTCGTCGAGCCAGGCCCGGAACTCGGCGCGAAAGGCCTCCGCCTCAGGAGGATAGGTGAAGTCCATTCAGGTTCTCCCGGGTTGGACATCGGAGCCGGCCAACACCCGTTCGACCAGGAGGGTCCGTTGGACCTGGCCGGTCGCGGCGGTACGGGGGAGGGCTGCGACGGTTGCCACCCGGCGGGGGTACTTGAAGGCGGCGAGCCGACCTTCGCAGTGGGCGCGCACGCCGGCGAGATCGAGAGACGCGCCCGGCCGGACCACGACGACCGCGCAGACGACCTCGCCCCACGCGGGATCGGGCAGTCCGACGACGGCTACGTCGGCCACGGCCGGGTGGTCACGAAGGACGGCCTCCACTTCGGTCGGTGCCACCGTTTCTCCCCCGGTGCGGACCACGTCCCGCAGCCGCCCCGTGATGGACAAGTAGCCGTCGCGGTCGAAGCTACCCGCGTCGCCGCTGTGGTACCAGCCATCGACCAGTGCCGCCGCCGTCGCAGTGGGATCCTCGAAGTAGCCGTCCATGAGGAACTCGCTTCGCAGACAGACCTCATTCGACTCGGCCAGCCGTACCTCGACACCAGGCGAGGGCAGGCCCACGCTTCCCGGGCGGGCCCGGACGTCCGCATCCGTGAGGCAGGTTCCCGGCCCGGCTTCGGTCGAGCCATAGAACAGCCTCGTGATCGTCCCTGGAAAGGCGTCTTTCAACGCGGCGATGAGCTCCGGCGGCGTTGCGGAGGTACCCGAGTCGACCTCTCGCAGGCTGGAGACATCCCAGCCCTCCACGCCGGCCGCCAGGATACGGCCCCACACCGCTGGGATGGCGTAGAGGCGGGTGGCCTGCCATCGGGCGACGGCGCCGAGCAACTCGCTCGGCTCGGCGCTACGCACAAACGCCACCTGTTGGCACGACTGCCAGCACCCGAGTCCTAAGGACCACGGCGCCATGTGGAACAGCGGGAACATGCAGACGGTGGCGCCCGGCGGGGCGGGGACAATGCCGGCCCAGCTGCGCAGGACGTTGGCCCGGTGGGAGAGCACCACCCCTTTCGGCGTCCCGGTGCTCCCGCTGGTGAAGAAGATGACGTGCGGATCGCCCTCAGCCAGCCTCGGCTCGAGGACCCCAGAGGCCGCCGAGTCCACCGAGCCCGCGGACTCGCCCGCGTCCGCCGCGCCAGCCAGGTCGTCGACCTCACTGGTCGTCAGTAGGTGATGCAGGCGGGCCTTGGCCAGGACGGGTTCAAGCTCGGCTTCGGACAGCTGCGAGTTCAGCGGGACGAACACGGCCCCGAGGCGGGCCAAGGCCACGAACAGCATGGCCACCCCCATTGCCGTCTCTCCTCGCCATCCGACGCGATCGCCATACTCCACGCCCCGCTGGCGGAGGAGATCGGCCATGCGGTTGGCGGCCGCGTCCCACCCCGCGAAGGTCATGCTCTGCTCGCCGAGCGACACGGCCACCCGGTCTGGGCAGCGGCGGGCGGCTCGTCGGATGACATCGCCGACCACCAGGCTCACGTCCGGCCCCCCAACAACTCCCCGAGGGCGGCAACGGCGCGGGGTACGGCCGCCGCGTATCCCTCGGCCTCGATGCGCGGTCCGATGAGCTCGAGGTCGTAGTACCCGTTGTAACCGGCCGCTTCCAACTGGGCCAGGATGCGGGCGATGGGTATGTCGCCGTCGCCGGGGACGGTCCGGTCCGGCGTGCAGGTCGTGCCAATGACATAGTCGCTCACTTGGACCAGGCGTAGGTCATCCACAGCGTCCGCCACTGTGGCTCCCAACCCCCTCTCCGCCCAACAGGCGTTGATCTCCATGCAGACGCCGACGCCGAGACGGCGAGCCAGGTCAACCGCGTCACGCAGCGAGTGGACGAACCCGACGTCAGCTCGCAGCGCATGGGTGTGCTCGAGGGCGAACGGCACGCCACGTTCGGCCGCGACCGGAAGCACGGGCGCCAGGGCCGCCTCGAGCGCGTCGGCGGCATCCTCCCAGGAAAGTTGCCCGGCTGGACCGGTGGTGAGGATCAGACACTCGGCGCCAATGGTGGAAACCATCTCCATGGCCGCCAGGACCCGCTGCTGTTGCTCCGGCCATTGGTCCGGACGGGCCAGGGTGAACGGTCCGAGCCCGAGCAGGTTGGTCACGCGCAAGCCGGCTTCGCCGATGAGGGCGGCGCCGCGGTCGTAGCCGGAGACATCGAGCTTGCGCAACGAGATGCCGACCTGGTCGATACCAGCGCGGCGGTAGAACGCCAGGTCCTCCTGGAGAGACCACGAGATGGAGCAGATGGCGCTGACGGAGATCCTTGGATGCACGGGCTACCCCAGCACGAGCCCGCGGGCCGAGGTGCTACCGCCGTCGATCGGCATCGTGATCCCGGTGACGTGGCCCGATTCGGCGCTGGCCAGGTAGACCGCGGCCAGGGCGATGTCTTCGGCCGTGCCGAGTCGCGTGAGCACCATGCCCTCGAGTCGTGCCCGCTTGCTGTCCTCCATCTCCGCGTCGCGCCGCTCGTGCAACACGTAGCCGGGCTGGATGGTGTTGCAGCGGATCCCCTCGCGGCCGTAGTCGACGGCGATGGATCGCGTGAGGGCGTTCATACCGCCCTTGCTCGCCGAGTAGGCGGCCAACCGGGGCGTGCCCCGCTCCGCGGCGCGGGAGGAGATGTTGATGATCGAGCCGTGCCCGGCTCGGCGCATGGCCGCGATGGCGGCCTGGGAGAGGAAGGCGGGCGCTCCCAGATTGACGCGAAGAATGTGATCCCACGCCTCTGATTCGATCTCGGCTACGGGGCCGTCAGACCCGGTGCCGCTGTCCACCGCGTTGTTGACCAGCACGGTGAGGCCACCCAGGGCGGCGACGGTCGCGTCGACAAGGCGGCGGCATTCCTCGGCCGACGCCAGGTCGGCGGGAACGAATACGGCCTGGCCGCCGATGCCGACGATCCGTTCCACCGTCGCCTCGCCGCGGCTGGGGTCTCTCCCGGTAACGCATACGGCCGCGCCCTCCACCGCAAATCGGCTGGCGATCACCTTGCCAAGCCCTGACGTCGAACCGGTGACGAGGGCGGTCTCGCCCGCCAAGCGCCCGCCGTCAGCCACGGCCGGCGGTGCGCAACCGGGGATGGCGGCGGGCCGCTCCCCCGAACAGGCCTTGATGGGCCACTTGGGCCAAGGTGTCGAGCATCTCGTCGCGGTCGACGTCGACCTGGCCGATCGACAGGTAGTAGTTGAAGCGTTCGATCATGGCGACCAGGGCAAGGGCACCGATCTCGGGGTTCACCGGTGCGCAGCCGTTCTCGGTGATGCGTTCAACCAGGTTGCGGGTAAAGCCGGACAGGAGATCGGTCCCCAGGCGGCCCATCTCGGTGTCGCCCGCGTCCGCCTCGGTCCACGTCTGGATGACGGCGCGGTAGCGCTCGTACAAGTCGGTGAAGCGGTCGATCCAATCACGGAGTTCCCGGTAGCCGGCTGCGTCGGGGGTCACCGGTCCGAGGGTGTCGGCCAAGGCGTGCATCTCTTGGGACACGTCGAGGGCCAGCGTCCGGAACAGGTCCTCCTTGTTGGCGAAGTACAGGTAGAACGTGCCGTGCGAGGTTCGGGCCGCACGCACGATGTCGTCGACACGCGCCGCGTGGTAGCCGCGGCGGGCGAAGACCCGCAGCCCGGCGTCGAGCAGGCGGCGCAACGTCCGGCGCCCCTGCGCGCGCAGCTCGCGGTGCTGCGCAGGGAGGCCGGCTCTCGCTTCCGACTCGCGTGCCGGGGACGACTTGTACGATGCGGGCACTTGGCCCACCTCTCTCTGCCGTTCCGGAGTCGTCGGGGCCACGCTCACCGGAACTGACCCCGCTCGAGAGCCGATCATGCTGGCCGCCACCCTACGCGAAGCCGCCCGCCGCTTTGCCGCCTCACCCGCCTACGTGACCGAGGAAGGCTGGACGCTGTCGTTCGCCGATCTCGATCGGGTGTCGGACGAGACCGCCGTGGGTCTCGCCCGCCGCGGCGTCGCGGCAGGCGACGTGGTGGCCCTCGTGTTGCCGCCCGGCGCAGAGTATGTCGTCGCGTATCTCGCCGCGGCGAAGCTGGGCGCGGTCACCGCCGGCGTCAATGACCGCCTGACGGCCGGCGAGCGCGACGCGGTACTCGAGCGCGCCGTGCCCCGGCTTGTGCTCGCCACGCCCGGCCTGACCCCCGACGCGTTCGAGACCGTCGAGCTGGCACCGGCGGTCGCGCCGGGTGAGCTGCACCGCGGGCTGCGGGTCGACGGAGAGGCGCCGAGACCGCTCCCCGACGACCCGGACCGGCCGGTCGCGATCGTCTTCACGTCGGGGACGACGGGGATCCCAAAGGGAGCCCTGTACGGCAACCGACAGCTCGCGTTCATCACCGCGAACGATGTCGGCGACTCCTGGGGTGGCGGTGGCCGGAGCTTCACGGGTACGTCGTTTGCGCACCTCGGGTTCATGACGAAGCTGGCGGGCAACCTTCGACGGGGCGGAGCGAGCTACATCCTGCGACGGTGGAACGCCCGGCGTTCGTTGGCCCTCCTCGCCGAGCATCAGATGACGACGGTCGCGGGAGTCCCGGCGCAGTTGGCGCTGATGCTCCGCCAGCCCGATTTCGACACGTACGACCTCACCAGTGTCGGGTTCATCATCGCCGGCGGCGGGCCGATCGCACCCGGGCTCGCCGAGGACTGTCTCTTATACACAT
>CAXMLU010000386.1:0-6430 GCA_964194255.1 uncultured bacterium | reverse complement strand
ATTTGTATAAGAGCCCGCCCCCGGCCCCCATCGCCTATCGCGGCCCCCCCGCCGTAGTTGAAGGCGATGGTGAAGGTCATGCGCCGGTTGTTCTTGGTCAGCTCACAGGAGTCATCCATCCGCTTCAACACCCGCTTGGGAACTCTCCAGTCCCGGCGTCCAGCGATGCGGATGCGCACGTCGCGCTCGTGGAGCTCGTGGCGCCGCCGCATCAGAACCGAGTCACTGATCACGTTGAGAAGGAACTTCACCTCTTCCGCCGGGCGTCGCCAGTTTTCGGTCGAGAACGCGTACACCGTGAGCCAGGGGATGCCGAGCGCGAGCGCGCCCTCGACCACATCGAACAGCGCCTCCTCCCCCGCCCGGTGCCCCTCCGTGCGAGGCAGTCCGCGTTTGGTAGCCCACCGGCCGTTGCCGTCCATGACCACACCGACGTGGACGGGTATGCGCTCAGGGTCGATGCCATCCAGCGCGGCGGGGTCCACGAGGGGAGGGTATCCCCCCTAGTGGAACTGCGGCAGCACCCGAGATCCGATCAACCGGATGTGATCCAGATCGGCGAGATCGAGGACCTGCAGATAGACACGCTCCGCCCCCGCCTCCTGGAACTGCCCTATCCGCTCGACCACCTGCTCGGGCGTGCCGCAGGTCTGGTAGGACTGGAGCTTGTCGACGTCCTGGCCGATCGCCTGCGCCCGCCTGGCCACCTCGGCCTCATCGGCGCCGCAACACACCGTCGTGGCCGCCGACAGAACCACCGTGGCCGGGTCCCGCCCGGCCTTTTCGCACGCCTGGCGGACCAGGTCGAACCGAGCCCCGGCATCCTTGGGCTGGCCGAACGGCACGTTGTATTCGTCGGCGTACTCGGCCACCAGGCGAGGCGTGCGGGCCTGACCCCATCCGCCCATAACGATCGGCGGATGCGGCTGCTGCGCCGGCTTGGGCAGGGCCGGGCTGTCCACCAGCTGGTAGTGCTGGCCCTCGTAGGAGAAGTGGCCTTTCGCCGTCCAGAGGCCGTGGATCACGGCCAGCTGTTCTTCGAGCATGGCGAAGCGGACTCCGGTGGGCGGGAACGGTATGCCGTAGGACCGGTGCTCCGTGTCATTCCACCCGGCGCCCAGGCCGAGCTCGACCCGGCCCCCGCTCATCACGTCGACCTGGGCGACGGAGATGGCGAGCGGTCCCGGCAGGCGGAACGTGGCCGGGCTGACGAGGGTCCCCAGGCGGATCCGGCTTGTCTCCCTCGCCAAGCCGGCCAGCGTGATCCACGCGTCAGTTGGACCCGGTAGCCCAGTCCCCGCGTCGAAGGTCTGATAATGGTCGGAACGGAAGAAGGCGTCGAAGCCTTCCTCCTCCGTGACTTTGGCCACGGCCAACAGCGTCTCGTACGAGGCACCTTGCTGCGGCTCGGTGAAGATGCGAAGTTTCATCGGTCGGCCCGCCCTTATCCGTCCATCGGCATGACCATGGCCGGAGCCGGCACCGATGCAGCGGGATCGACCTGGCGCACCGAGGTGCCAAGGGCCAGGAACTCGATGGCGTGCTCACCCCAGATGAAGTTCTCCTCGGTGACGCGCACCCCGACCACTCCGGTGGCCCCATCACGTTCCGCTTCGGCCTGCATGCGGGCCATGGCAATCTCCCTGGCGTCGTACGTCGCCTGCGTGAAGTTGGGCATCTCGGCGTTGCGCCCCATCGTCTTCCACGCCTGCCGGAAGCTCTGATGGGCGACGTGGTACACGCACACGCCGAGCACGAATGACACCGGCTGGTAGCCGGTCCGGCTCAGCGCCCAAAAGTCCTGGCCTGAGAGATCCGACGTAAACGGCTTGCCTGTTGGCGTCCGCCATTGTCCGCCCCCGGCCTTGAACCGCACGGCGGTGCCGACCGCCACGAACTCGATCAGCTCGTCTCCCCACGGGTAGAACTTGTATTCGAGCCGGACGCCCACCACGCCGTCGGCCCCCACCGCGTCCGCTTCCGCCTCCATCCGAGCCATCGCGTACTCGCGAGCGGTGTACATGGCCTGCGTCAGCACGGACAACTCGGTCGACTGCCCCCAGGTCTGGAGCTGGATCCCGATGTGGTAGATCGAGCTACCCATCACCAGGCCGAGCGGCTCGAAGCCCATCTCCTGGACCAGCACGAACTCATTGACCGACAGGTCGCTGGTGAAGAGGGTCCGCTCGCCCGGACCGCGCCCCCCTCGCAGGCGGGCCAGGGCGCTCTGAGGCAGGATCGCTTCCGGTTGGGGGGTCATGATCAGGATCCCTTCTCTAACGCCAGGAGGCTTTCGCGTACCTGGGCATTCTTGCCTGCGTACTCCGCCAGGTGGGCGGCCAGGGCGGCCAGCCACTCGTCGGGCTCCATCGGTTCTCGCTTGAGCACCACCCCTCGCACCATGTGGACGGAGGTCGCCTGGCCGCCCGTCAGCTCGTATTGCCAGTCCTCGACGGTGATCGTCAGCGGATCGTCGGCGGCGGACACGCGGGCTCCGAACGCGTCCCGGAGGCTCGGGCCGAGCCGGCCGTCAGCCCGGATCCGCTGCAACCGGCCGTAGAGGGCCAGGGCATCGAGCTCCTCGGCCGCCCACGGGGCCGGCGCGCCCGGCGGCACCCCGGCCATCTTGCAATAGCGGCACGCCCCCGTGAGGTCGGGCCTCCACGGGGCGCCGCAATGCTGGCACTGGGCGGTCACGGTCGGGTCATCGTAATTGGGGAGTACCCTCGCTCGCTGTGCTCCGCCGGCATCCACGGGCTACGGACATGTCATGGCCCGTATGAGAGCAAAATCTGGTCTGTTCAAGCCCGCCTGCCGCCGCCACCATCGATGCCGGGAGCCCGTGGCGTCTGCCGGGGTCGCAGGGTTGGGGGAGTCATGCACCGAAGCATCCGCCGCACGCTCATCGCCGTCGGCAGTGCCGCCCTGGTGGTGGCGCTGGCGCCGCTGGCTTCCGCTGTCACCAGGGGCAACGAGGTTGCCTCGAGCAGCCGGGTACCCTCGCCTCAGGCCTCCGTTATCGCCGCCCGCCAGCAGCAAATCGATTTACAGCGGGGCGTGGGCCCGGTCTTGGCCTCCAACCCGAGACTGGCGGCTCTCGGCCAGCTACGAAGCCAGCAAGCGGCCCAGACCGTCGTGCAGTCCTCGTGGAGCCCGCTCGGCCCGGCCCCCATCCCTAACGGGCAGATCAACGGTGTCCCTGCCGCCGTCGCCGGGCGGGTAACTGCTATCGCCGTGCACCCGACCAACCCCAACATCATTTACGTGGGGACGGCTCAGGGCGGCGTGTGGCGCAGCCTGGACGGAGGGGCGCACTGGGTGCCGCTGATGGACGCGGCCTTGTCGCTGGCCATCGGCTCCATCGCCATCGCCCCTTCGGACCCCTCGACCGTCTATGTGGGCACCGGCGAGGGCAACCAGTCCCTCGACAGCTTCGACGGGGTGGGCCTGTACCGCATCGACAACGCCGATACCACCGCCACCCTGGTGGGCCCCATCGACCCGGTCACGTTGTTCGATATCGCCGGTGTCGGTACGTCGTTGAACGCCTTTGGGAGCATGAGCATCGACGCGCTGGCCGTCGACCCGACCAACCCGGCCGTCGTGTTCGCCGGCACCACCTTCGGCTTGACCGGGGCGAGCGGCGATGTTCCCAAGGGCGGGACGATTCCCCCGTTGCCCCAGGCCGGGCTGTTCCGCACCACCAATGGGACGGCTGCCGCCGGGTCGGTCACCTTCACCCACCTGGTCGTGCGGCCCGAGGACGCTTCGTCGAGCTTCACGGTCGGGACGATGGTCACCAGCCTGGAGCTGGAGCCGGGCAACCACAACAATCTTCTCGTCGGGACCTCGGACTTCAATAACAATCCCGACAACGGCATCTGGCGCTCGACCACGGCCCAGGCGGCCGCGCCCACCTTCACCCGAACCCTCTCGACCGGCCTGGCCGGAGACCAGATCGCCCTGGCCATCAACAAGGTCGGGACGACCGTCACCGTGGTGGAGGAGGACGGCGGCTACGCCTCGACCGGCACGGTGCGCAAGTCGACCGATGGAGGGGCCACCTGGAGCGCTCCGCTCAGCCTGAGCCCGTTTACCGGCATATGCGGAGGGCAGTGCTGGTACGACGTAGCCATAGCCCTGGACCCGGCCGACGCCAACGTCATCCTGGTGGGCGGTACATCCAACCTCGGCTACCCGAACGTGATCAAGTCGGTCAACGGAGGCTCGTCCTGGACTCAGGTGAACACCGGCCTGCACTCGGACACCCACGTCTTGGCCTATTCCGCCTCGGCCCATCTGACCGTGTTCACCGGCAACGACGGCGGCATCTGGTCATCCGTCGACGGCGGCTCCACCTGGACCAACCGCAACAGCGGCGGACTGTCCGCCACCCAGTTCGAGAGCATGTCCTCCCACCCGACTGACCCCAACGTGGCCCTGGGCGGGACGCAGGACAACGGCACCAACCGGCGGGACGGCACGGGAGCGTGGCTGCAGGTGGAGGGGGGAGACGGCGGCTTCACCGCCATCGACACCAACTCCACCACCCCAGCCAGCACCACCATGTACCACACCTTCTCGGGCCGCAACGCCAGGGTCTCGACCAACGGCGGCACCACCTGGGGCACGGCCTTCGGCGACGCCGCTGGTGACGGCGGCCTCTTCTACCCCCCTGTCGCGCTCGGACCGGGGTCGCCTGCGAACACCCTCTACCTGGGGTCGACCAAGCTGCGCCGATCGACCAACAAGGGCTCCACCGACGGCATCGTCTCCCAGGACTTCGGGACCGTGGACGCCATCAGCGCCGTTGGCATAGCCCACCTGAGCGACAACGTCCGCCTCGTCGGCCTGACCAACGGACACGTCTTCCTCACCACCAGCGGGGCCACCACCCTCACCGACGTTACCGGCGGCTGGGTTCGCAACTATGTGGCCCGGGCCGTCGTCGACCCGAGGAGCTCCACCACCGCTTACATCACGCTGGACGGCTTCAACGGCGGCACCGGCCCAAGCCAGAGCCACGTGTGGAAGACGACCAATCTCTCCACGTCCGGAACTACATGGACATCGGCCGGCAGCGGGATCCCCGATGTCCCCGTGAACGCCTTTGTCGTCGACCCGGCCAACTCCAGCAACCTGTTCGCCGGAACGGACATCGGCGTCTACTACTCGACCGACGGCGGTGCCACCTGGAGTCCGCTCGGAACGGGCCTGCCCCGAGTGGCCGTGTTCGATATGTCCATCGCTCAGCCCAACACGACGAACGAGGTCTTGCGCGTGGGCACGCACGGCCGGGGCGCCTGGCAGACCATCCTGGCCACTGCCACGGGGGTCACCATCACCACCCCGACCACTCTAACCGGAGCCGCCACGGCCACCTTCAGCAGCCCCGTCACGAACGTGAACCTAAACAACTTCGTGCTCCGCACGGACCGCACCGGAACAAACGTCCTCGTCACCCAGACTTGCAAGAACGCCGGTGCCGTGGTCGTGAACTGCGGCACCGGGGCGGTGACCACGGCCACGCTGAGCCTGGCCAGCGGGCAGCTGGTGCCGGGCGAGCACTACACGGCCTACGTCAACCCCGTCTCGGCCACCTCTTCGATCCGCAACGTGACGGGCGGTCAAACCGTGCGCAGCGAGGCTGCGTCGTTCCGGGCCGCAACCGCCGTCGACGACCGTACCCCGCCCGTGACCGACCTGTGGCCCACGGTGATCGACGCGGCCGCCACAGGAGGTTCCTACACCACCGACCATCTGGCCACGGCGAACGGATCATTCGCCTTCTCGGGAACGGCCGTCACCTGGATCACCCTGACCGGGCCCAACCAGGGGATCGCCAACGTGAAAATCGACGGCGTCGACCACGGACCCGTCGACCTGTTCTCGGCGTCGACCGTGCACGGGGTGGCCAAGCCGTTCAGCGGCCTGGCCGCCGGGAACCACATCATCACCATCAACGTCACCGGGACCAAGAACGCCTCGTCCACGGGCACGTTCGTGGCCATGGACGCCTTCATGGTGGGTGCCACGACCTTCGCCACCCCCACGGTGACCTACAGCTGGCAAGTCGTCACCGACGCCAGTGCCTTCGGCGGCTCCTTCACCAACAGCGACCTGTCCGGGTCCTCGGCTTCCCTCACCTTCCGGGGCACGGGGGTGACCTGGCGGATGAAAGCCGGGCCCGACCGGGGAATGGAGACGGTGGTGGTGGACGGGGTCACCATGGGATCGCCTCACGACGATTACCAGACCACGGCGGCGTTCATCACCAACGTCGTGAGCGGTCTCAGCGACAGCGTCCACACCGTGAGCATCCTTCCTACGGGGACCAAGAACGCGGCGTCGTCGGGTACCAACGTCGGTCTGGACGAATTCATCATCTCCTAACCGCCGGCTTGGCGGCGGCAGCGGCGGGCAGCGGCGG
>CAXMLU010000385.1:0-9781 GCA_964194255.1 uncultured bacterium | reverse complement strand
CCGGCGAACTGCCGCATCGTCCAGAGTTTCGAACGATACATCGACGCGTACGGTCCCCGGGTGTATGGCCATTGACCGGGAAACTCGCCGTCGTCGGGCCCGTAGACCGCCTCGAGCGGGACACCCGACATCGTCTCGAAGTCGGCGTCGCGGATGTTCGACGCGCCGTACGCGGCGTCCCAAATTCCACCCATACTCACTCTGCAAGTTTACTTGGACGTCCAACGGTTAGCAAGTCTCGCCGCCCATAGCGCCTATGGTCGTGCCGACGTCACACGGTAACGTCCGCACGGCGGAAGAACACCGCGGCACCGGTCGCGGGTGCCACCCGAGTCGTCATGCTGACCACCTACGACCTCGACGAGTACCTCTTCGAAGCCCTCCAAGCGGGCGCTGCCGGCTTTCTCCTCAAAGGCGTTTCGCCGGAGGATCTCCTTCGCGAGATCGCGGTTGGCGAATCCCTTCTTGCGCCCTCGGCCACCCGACGACTCATCGCCGAGTTCGTCGACCTCCACCGGGCTCCTCCCCGACGACTCCGCCCGTCGCCAAATAGACACTCTCACCCCCAGGGAGCTCGAGTTCCTCCCGCGAATGGCCCGGAGCCTCTCGAACTCGGAAATGGCCGGCGAACTCATTGTGGGCGAGAACACCATCAAGACCCACGTCAGCCACATTCTCGGCGAGCTGGCGGCCCGAGAGAGACTGCAGGCGGTGATCCTCGCCTATCAGGCGGGCGTGACCGACCCAAAGACATCGCGCTGAGGACCAGCGCTAACCGAGAGCGGCCGGGATCCAGTCGCCGTGCTCAGCCAGAATGGCGTCCACCAGCGACCAGATCTGATCGAGGTCGAGCTCCGCGGCAGTGTGCGGATCAAGCATGGCGGCGTGGTAAATGTGCTCACGGCGACCGGTCAACGCCGCCTCAACGGTGAGTTCTTGCACGTTGACGTTCGTACGGATGATGGCGGCCAGCTGCGGAGGAAGAGAGCCGACCCCGGGTGGGTTGCACGCCGTTGCCGTCGACGAGGCACGGCACCTCGACGGTGCACCCTTCCGGCAGGTTCTCGATCAGCCCGTCGTTCGGCACGTTGCCGTAGATCACCCTGGGCTTCCCGGTCTCGATGCTGCGGATGATCGTGGCCGCGTACTCGTAGCTGGGTCGCACCTCGATCGATTCGGCCTGCTCGAGTCGGACCCGCTCAGCCTCCCAGTGGGCAATCTGCGCCTCGCAGCGCCGAGGGTACTCGTCGAGTGGGACGTTAAACCGCTCAATGAGGTCGGGACGGTCGCGCTTGATGAACCAGGGCACGTACTCGGCGAAATGCTCACTCGACTCGGTGACGAAGTAGCCCAGCCGGCGCAGCATCTCGTAGCGCACGCGGTTGTCGCCCGGAAACGTGTCTGACTCGGCCAGTGCCCGCAACCGCGGGTAAAGGTCCTCGCCGTCGCGCTCGAAGCGAAGATAGAAGGCCATGTGGTTGATCCCGGCCGCGAGGTAATCGATCTCTTCGTACGGGATGCCGAGATCGGTCGCGAGCTGGAACGCCGTGCCTTGCACGCTGTGACACAGTCCGACGGTGCGGATCGGGCTGGAGCGCGAGATGGCCCGGCAGTTGATGGCCATGGGGTTGGTGTAGTTCAAGAACCACACGTGCGGGCAAAGCTCCTCCATATCGGCGCACATGGAGAGAAGGACGGGAATCGTGCGCAGGCCCCGCATGATTCCGCCGATCCCGATGGTGTCGCCGATCGTCTGGCGGAGACCGAAGCGCTTGGGGACGTCGAAGTCAGTGATCGTGCACGGGTCGTAGCCGCCGACCTGGATCATGTTGATGGCGTAGTCGGCGTCGTCGAGGGCGGCCCGACGGTCAGTCGTCACCACCACCTTCGCTGGCGCGTCCAGTGCCGCCGCCACCCGCCGGGCGACAAGCTCGGACGTCGCGAGGCGATCCGCGTCCACGTCGAACAGCACGATCTCGGAAGCGGCGAGCTCCGGATATCCGAGGATGTCACCGAGCAGATTCCGAGCGAACACGGTGCTGCCGGCACCGATGAATGCGATCTTGGCCATAGGTAGGTTTGCCTCCGATACGAACGATATCTACCCGAGAACTCCGAGCTCGTCGATGGCACGGGACAAGTCAGCCGCATCCCGGTACACACGGAACGCGCCGGCTCTGGTGAGCTCGTCCTCGCCATAGCCTCCGGTCAGGAGCCCGACGCCGAGCATGCGCGCCCGCCGGGCTGCGAGTACATCCCAAACCGCGTCGCCAACGACGTAGCTGTCAGCCGGATCGGAACCGAGCCGCTCCGCGCAGGCCAGGAAGAGGTCAGGCTCCGGCTTGGCCCGTCGAACGTCAGCCCGTCCGACGACGGGCACATCCGCGCCGACCCCGAGCGCTTCAAGCGACGCGTCGATCTCGGGATGGTCTCCAGACGTGGCGATGCCATGCGGAACGCCTTGCCTGGCCAGAAAGGCAAGGAGTTCTACGGCACCCGGAAGCGGCCGACGCTCAGGGAGAAGCTGCCGGAACAGCTCGCCGTGGCGGTCCTTGAGCCGGCGCTCGTCCAAATCGGTCAGATCGCGCCCGAGCTCTCTGGCCACCGCCCGGGCAAACAGACCCCCGCTCATGCCAATTCGCCTGTGGATTTTCCATCCGTCAATGGCCATGCCGAGCTCGGTCAGGGCCAGCTGCCAGGCAAACACATGGGCGTAGACCGTGTCGATCAGGGTTCCATCGAGATCGAAGATCATCGCTTGCATGGCGCCAGGCTAGGGGCCGGGTTCATGCCTACGCTTTGTCGGGTGAGCCTCGAATGGGAGCAAACCATCGTCGACGCGCAGGATCCAGTGAAACTCGGCGAGTGGTGGACGAAGGCGCTCGGCTGGGTCGTCGTAAACGACGCCGCCGACGAGTACGAGATTCGCCCCTCTCCGGACCGTCTCCCCGCCCTGCTGTTTGTCCCCATCAACGAACCCAAGTTGGGCAAGAACCGCCTTCACCTCGACTTCCGACCGGACGACCGGGTCGCCGAAGGGAATCGCCTCCTTGATCTCGGTGCCACCCGGGCCGATGTGGGCCAAGGCGAGCAGTCATGGATTGTCCTTGCCGACCCAGAAGGAAACGAGTTCTGCGTGCTGAGCTCGCGGAAGCCCAGCCCCTAGACAGGGCGGGTTGGGTCCTGGGCGTAGCCGGCCGGCATGTCGGTCGGGACCGGTACTGGCGCCAACGTCGGGGGCGTGGCGAACGACGGCGACCTGAAGTTGAGGCAGCCGAGAAGATTGCTGGCGTTGGCATCGCGATAGGTCAGCGCCGGAAGGTTCCACTTGGTCTCAACCAGACGCAGGATCGGCGTGTGATCGTGGACGACGTGGGACACATATCCGCGCCTGGCCCACGGTGAGACGACGACCGCGGGCACCCGGAAGCCGTACCAGCTGTACAGGTCGCCGGTGAGCTACCGGGTGCGAGCCGCGTGGCCGCGGCTGAACTTGCCCAGCTCGACCCCACGGCTCACACCGCCACCAAGCTCCGCGCCCGCCGAAGCGCCCTGCTGGCGCTGCGTTTGGCCATCGAATCCGAGCTCGCGGCCGATGGCCGAGCCGGGAACGAGACATAGCCGGTCGGTTAGGGATGGGGGAAACAACGAAGCCCGGGAGAAGGGCATCGAAGGCCGCTAGAAGATGAACAAAGCCGAACTCGAACGGGCCGTCGGACGATAGGGGCACCCTTTCCCCCCGGACGGGACGCCGGCTCGCTCGACTAGCCCGTCTGGCGGGCACGGGAGTGGGCGTCGCCCATCGGGCACGCTGGGCGCATGTGGATAATCGCGGCGATGCCCCCGGGATCGCCGTGGCTGCCGCGATGGTCGCCGTGCTCTCCGGGCTTTCGCGGCTACTACCGGCCGGGCGGTGGCGGGAACTGGCCGGCTTTGTCACCAACTGCCTGGTGCTCCTTCGACGACTGCGGGCCGATCGGCGCCTCCCCCGCCGAGCCCGGCTCGCGCTCGGTGCGGCCATCGCCTATCTGGTGTCCCCCGTGCAGCTCATACCGAATTTCATCCCGGTCATCGGACAATCCGACGACCTGGTCGTCATCACATCGCCCTGCTCTACGCGTGCCGTCGGCTGCCCCGCCACGAGGTCCGGGCCGCTTGGCCTGGCGATGCTGATTACCTCGACCGCCTACTCGGCCGTGGTCGGCCGATCGCGCACGAGTCCGTCCGGCCGTCCCGGAGAGCGGTCGCCATTCCTAAGGCCGTTTCGAGACCCGTCGGCGGCGACGAAAATCGCTTGTGGCCGAACGCGTACCGGGTCACCATGGCCATCCGCGCGATTGGAGGAGGTCCTCGTGATGACGGTTGATGCGACGATCCCTTCCCGACCGCGCCACCGACGCTCTCGGCGGCTGTAGTCCGCTAAGCGCGTCGCCGCTCATACGCGCGCCGCGGTCCGGGTGTTCTGTCACGAACCTCGAGACCCAAGGAGTACACATGCGCGAAGCCCGCGAACCCTTGACCGGCGAGCGCCCGCGGCCGGACTGGCTTATCGCGGATCCGGAGCCGTACGAGGAGTATGACCTCGGTCCCCTCAAGACGGGCAAAGAAGCCGAGGTGTTTCTGATCGAACGGAAGGGTAGCGACGGCCGCTCGTGCATCCTGGCCCACAAGCGCTACCGCCCCAAACAGGTGTCAACGAAAGGCGAGTTGGCCGCCCTCGGCTTCCAACGGGCCAACGCCTTCATGAACGACCACTCCTACCGAAACGGCCGTCGATTCGCCAACAGTCGCGACGCCCGGGCGGCCCGGACCATGACGTCCTACGGACGGGAGCTTCTAGCCCGGAGTTGGCCCGGCCACGAACTGGAGGTGATGACCAGGCTCTGGCGGGCCGGCGTGAATGTCCCGTTCCCAGTCAGCCCAACGACCGATGGGCTGCTCATGCAATATGTCGGCGACCGGTCTGGGGCCGCGCCGCGCCTGGCTCAGGCTCGGCTCGATCGGTCCGGCTCGGCGCTCGCCGCGGAGCAGCTCAAGGCGGACCTCCACCGCATGGTCGGCGCCGGGATTGTTCACGGCGACCTCTCCCCGTACAACCTCCTCTGGTGGCAAGACCGGCTCTGGATGATCGATGTCCCCCAAGCGGTCGACATCGCCGTGAACCTCAACGCCCTCGACCTGCTTCTCCGGGATCTCCACAACGTGGCGTCCTGGTTCCAGCGCCACGGCGTCGCCTTCGACGCGCACGACGTCTTCGCAGAACTGCTGTCCTCCGCCTTCGGTTGAGCCTCAGCGCGCCTTGTCGAGTTCGGCGACGACCTCAGGGGCAGCGAGACAGGTCTCGGCGCGCTCGGGCCTCAGCCCGGGCCGCCACCCCCCGGATGATGTTGGCGGCGTTCTGGCGCGATGCTTGCGGATCGCCACCAGTGCCGGACAGCGCGTCGCCCAAAGCCGCCTTCGATCGCCAGCGGGAGCGGTGAGCTGAAGCGTGTCGGCCAGGGCCAGGGCGCGATGCAGCTGGACGGCTGCGTCCTCGTGGAGCCCATCAGCGACAAGGGCATGGCCGAGCGTTTTTAGCGCGATCGCTTCGTACTTCTTCCGGCTGGCGGCGGTCGCGAACGTCTTCGGGGTCCGCACCGTCGGCGCGCGCCGTCGACCCGACCTGATCACAGAAGAGGATCGAAACGAACTTGCGTTCCTCGTGCGGCGACACGCTCGCGAGCTCGATGCCGCAAGCCGGGCAGAATCGGGATCCCGGCGGCAGGTTCGCACCGCACCGAGGACAAAGCCACGGCCAGAGGGTAGCCCGGTCCGCCTGCCGCCGCCGGGGCCCTGGGGAGGCTGGGGAAGCACGCCGATCAGGGCAAGTACCCTGCGGCGAGGACCACGTCAGACGCAGTGCGCAGCATCGCCGTGAGCGCGACGACCCGCCTGGCCCGCTGCCGTCCATCCGGACGCCGATGAACGGCCGTGATGTGACGATCGACTTCGCCGTTTCTCCGCCTCCGGGGTAGAACAGCGGGCATGCAACTCGATATGCACATCTCGCGATTCGACTGGGCCGGCGGTAACGGCGGCATCGGGCCGGGCGTCGCCGCCCTTGCCGAACGGGCCGAGGCCGTCGGCGTCCGCACCCTGTCGTTCATGGATCACTTCTTCCAGATGGACTGGATGGCGCCGGCGGAGGACCCGATGCTCGAGGGTTACACCGCGCTCGGCTTCGTCGCCGGCCGCACCCAGCGGGTGCGGCTGCGCCTCCTCGTGACCGGCGTGACCTATCGCCATCCCGGCCTGCTGGCCAAAACGGTGACGACGCTCGACGTCGTGTCGAGCGGCCGGGCCGAGCTCGGCATCGGGGCCGCATGGTATGAGCGTGAACACCGTGGTCTCGGTGTGCTGTTCCCGCCGGTGGCGGAGCGTTTCGAGCGGCTCGAGGAGGCGATCCAAATCTGCCTCCAGATGTGGAGCGACGACAATGGCCCCTACGTCGGTCGGCACTACCAGCTCGAAGAGACCCTCTGCAGCCCGATGCCGGTGAGCACACCCCGACCGCGGATCCTCATCGGGGGCGGCGGCGAGCGTAAGACGCTCCGACTCGTCGCCCAGTACGCCGACGCCTGCAACATCTTCGGTGGACCCCAGGAACTGGCGCACAAGATCGAGGTCCTGCGCCGCCACTGCGACACGGTGGGACGGGACCCCAATGAGATCGAGGTCACCGCCATGTACCGGGACATTCCGGCAGGAGCGACGGTGGACGACATCGTTCGAGGTGCAGAAGCCTTAGCGAAGGTCGGAGTGGCGACCGTCGTCACAGGTGCCGTCGGCAACGACCCGGGCGGCTGGCTCGAGTCAACCTTCGGTCCGGCCATGGATCAGCTAGCGGCCATTGAGCCCGCGCCCTTGTAGGCGCCGAGCCGGCGACGCGTCAGCGGCCTGGCGATTCCGGGTGGCCAGCAGAACGGCGTCATGGATCGTGACCTCGACGCCGTCAAGCGTGGTGGCCGGACGCGGGCGGGCCTCGTTGACCACAATCGTCCACGTGTCGTCAAGCAACCCGGCGACCTCGTCCGCTGAGTAGAACAGGTCAGGCATCGGGGGACGGGGCACGCCGTGGCGAGATCCGACGGATGATGGCCGACCACGAGAAGCGTTCCGCCGGCCCGCACCGACGCGGCGAGAGCGGTGAAGAGTCGTGTACGCGGCAGCGCCGGCAGGTGCATGAACTGCGCCGAGACGAGGTCGAAGGAGTCGGGCTCGGGAGGGCTGGCCAAGAGGTCGGCTGCCGCCACTCGATGCGCGCCGCCGCCAGGGCATCAGAGTCGCGGGCGGGCTGAGCGGCTCGCTCGAGGGCGACGCTGGAGATGTCGATCGCGACTACATCCCATCCCCGACGGGCGAGCCAGATGGCGTCGGCCCCCTCGCCGCACCCCACGTCGAGGGCGCGACCGGGGCCCAGATCGGAGACCTCGGCGACGAGCTGCGGGTTGGCGTTTCCGCTCCAGAGATGTGACGAGGATCGGTAGCGTTCGTTCCAGAAGCCCTCGCCGGGTTGTGGCCCGGTGCCGCGAGTGTGCTCACTCATCCGTTCAGTCTCGCGTTAGCGCTGGGCAAGCATCAGGGTGTGGCCCGAGGTTCCCTCCGCGACGAACCGATGCCAGATCGGCTTCAGACCAGCGTCCGCAAACCAATCGAGGTAGGTGGCGGCGTCGGCATGGTCCCAGAACATAGGGGCGCCCAGGTACTCCTCGGTGCCGGTCCACCTCCCGGATCCGACGATCGCCAAGACGTAACCGCCCGGCCGCAGCCAACTCGCGACGCGTGGGATCAGGGACCGTTGGTCGTCGAGCGGAACATGGATCAGCGCATAGAGACTCACGACCGCATCGAAACTCTCGGCCGCCGTCGACCAGGTGGCCATATCGGCACGAATGAACGTGGCGCCAGGAACGAGTGATCGGGCGCGCTCAATCTGCACATCGGAAACGTCGACTCCGGTGACCTCGAAGCCGGCATCGACGAGCCATGCGGCGGCTGGTACCCCGGCTCCGCAACCCAGGTCAAGGATCCGAGCCCCAGCTCGCAGACGACCGCCAAGCTCCTCGAGCCACGGCGGGTACCTGGCGGTGCTCTCCGCGCTCTGCGGATTCGACTCCCCGCCATCAGCCCGGTAGAGGCGCGAGATCTTGTCGTAGCCCGCCCGAACGAGGTCGCGTTGTCGCGCTCGTTCGACGCCATCTGCCGACTCCATCGCACCATAATGGCGCGGCGCCACCTGCCACCGGGCCGGCTCGGCCCATAGCCCGGTCCGGCTACTCCAAAGGTGGTTGTTTACCACGAAGTGTTCGACCAATGGGTTGGGTGACGAAGTGTGATCCGCCGGTTGCAATGTGGTCGTCTCGCCGGGCGGGGAGCTAGTGACGAATCCGCCGTCTTCAGTTCGGTTTCTCTGAGGAGTCCAGCACGGTTCGGGTGATCATTACCGCCGACAGCGTGAGCAGCGCACAGGGACTGGTGCTCAGTGGGCGGATTCAACTGGTGGTCGCAACACCTCGATCGTGGAGGTGGCAGATGGCGACGATGCGGGAGCGGCAGCGGGAGGTCCAGCTGTATCGAGGACAGGTCCCGTCACCGGGACGGCCGACGGTGGCCTGGCGCGAGGATCGGGTCAGGTTCTGGGCGGCGATCGCTCGTGGTGTGACGACCGAGGACGCCGCGGCGGAGGCCAGCGTGTCATCCCCCGTTGCATTCCGGTGGTTCCGCCACGCTGGCGGCGTGAACCCCTGTCTGCCCTCGAGCGTGTCGGGCCGCTTCCTGTCATTCTCCGAGCGCGAAGACATCGCGAGCTTGCGGGCTCAAGGACTCGGCGTGCGCGACATGGCTCGGCGCCTGGGGCGAAGCCCGTCAACGATCTCGCGGGAGCTTCGCCGCAACGCGTCAACTCGGACCTGGCGCCTCGAGTACAAGGCCTCGATCGCCCAGTGGCACGCCGAGCGCCGGGCCCGTCGGCCAAAGGTCGCCAAGCTGGCCACGAACGAACGACTCCGCGAATACGTGCAGGACCGGCTCTCGGGCGTCGTTCGAGCACCCGAAGGCCGGGCCCTCGGACCGGAGGGCCCGGATTGGAAGGGCCGCAACAAGCCGCATCGCGCGGATCGCCGATGGGTGCAGGGGTGGAGCCCCGAACAGATCGCGAACCGCCTGCAGCTCGACTTCCCCGATGATGTGTCCATGCGGATCAGTCACGAGGCGATCTACCAGGCCCTCTACGTTCAGGGCCGCGGCGCGCTCCAACGGGAGCTGGTTGCGTGCCTGCGCACTGGGCGGGCGCTGCGCGTGCCGCGGTCCCGAGCCCGGCAGAAGGCCTGGGCGCACGTCACGCCCGACGTGATGATCAGCGAACGTCCCGCCGAGGCCGAGGACCGAGCCGTCCCGGGGCACTGGGAAGGCGACTTGCTCATCGGCCTGGAGCGATCCGCGATCGGCACGGTGGTGGAGCGCACCACTCGTTTCACGATGCTGATCCACCTGCCACGCGAGGAGGGCTATGGGGTCATCCCTCGCACCAAGAATGGCCCGGCGCTCGCTGGCTACGGGGCGGTCACCATGAAGAACGCGCTCGCGTCCGCGATGGCGACGCTGCCCGGGCAGCTGCGTCGATCCTTGACATGGGATCGGGGCAAGGAGCTGTCAGCGCACGCGGCGTTCAAGGTCGAGACCGGCATCCCGGTCTACTTCGCCGACCCGCAAAGCCCCTGGCAGCGCGGCACGAACGAGAACA
>CAXMLU010000384.1:0-1740 GCA_964194255.1 uncultured bacterium | reverse complement strand
CGAACCCACCGAACCGGGACTGGCTCGCCACCTCTACGCCGGCCTGCCCGATGCTTCCACGTTGGTGGTCTCCTCTTCGATGCCGGTGCGTGACGTCGAGTGGTACGCCCGGCCCCGGGTCGGGCTCAGGACCCTCTCCAATCGGGGGGCCAGTGGCATCGACGGGGTCACGTCCACCGCCGTGGGGGTGGCTCTGGCCCGGCCGGCCGCGGGACCGGTCGTGGCCCTGCTCGGCGATCTGGCCTTCCTGCACGACAGCGGCGGGCTGCTGGCCGGTCGCTGGTGTGGCGCCGACCTGACGGTGGTCGTCGTCGACAACGATGGCGGCGGGATCTTCTCGTTCCTGCCCCAGGCGGCAGCGCTGCCCGAGGCGGAATTTGAGCAGCTGTTCGGGACCCCCCATCACGTCGACGTGACCTCCGTAGCCGCCGCCTATGGCGCGGCCGTCGCGGTGGTGGACGCGGCTGCCGACGTGGTGCCGGTCGTGCGCCAGGGACTCGGCGAGCCGGGCGTGCGGGTGGTGGCTATTCGCACCTCCCGCCGGGCCAATGTGGCTGTCCACGACGAGATCCACGCCGCGGTCGCGGCCGCGGTCAGGGCCTGACGACGGCGGCCAGTAGAGCCTGAAGCTTGAATTGGGTCTCGGCCAGCTCGGACTCGGCCACCGAGTCGGACACGATGCCAACGCCGGCGACGAGGCGGGCCCGGTTGCCTTCGATGTCCGCGGATCGGATGCCGACCGCGAACTCGCCGTCGCCGCGGGCGTCCACCCATCCCACCGGCCCGGCGTACCGGCCCCGATCGAACCCTTCGACCGCGTCCAGGTAGGCAAGTGCGGCGCCGGTCGGTGTTCCGGCCACCGCCGGCGTGGGGTGAAGGCGAATGGCGAGATCGAGCGCAGAGACGGTGGAACCGGAAGGTAGGGTGCCACTGATCGCGGTACCCAGGTGGGAGACGTTGCGGAGGGGCACGATGGAGGGCGCGGCGGGAACCTCCAGCCGGTCGCAGACTTCCCGCAGGCCCGCTTCGACGGCCTTCACCACCACCCGGTGCTCTTCGCGTTCCTTGGCTGACCCGAGCAGGCCGCGCGCCATCCGCTCGTCGGTGTCCGGATCACCGCTGCGCGGCACCGTGCCGGCCAGGGGATGGGACCGCACCGCCCGACCCCGCCGGCTGATCAGCAGCTCGGGGCTGGCCCCCACAAAACCTTCCACCGAGAACACCATGCAGGACGGGTACAGGGCTCGCAGCCGTCGCAGGACCTCGGCGACCAAGATGGGCCGGTTGGCGGTGACGGCCACCTCTCGGGCCAGGACGACCTTGTCGAGTCGACCGGACCGCACCTCGGCGACGGCCGCCTCGACGGTCGTGCACCAGTCAAGATGGGAGCGGGTGGACTCAAGCGAGAAGCCGTCGGGCGAGGCCTGGGCGGCCGGCGGCAGGGCCTCCACCGCGGCACGGTGAACGGATGCTCCGGCCCGGCCGACGGTCGTGACCCACGCCGATCCGTCCCTGGCTCGCCCGATGACCATGGCCGGAACGATCAGCGAGCACGGCGCGGCTCGATCGAACGGAAGCGCCCCGATGGCGACCGGACCGCAGCCGGGCCGGCCCACGCGGTCGTCACTGTCCACCCCGTCGAGGGCCTCGGCGACACGGTCGGCGACGCCCGGGCCGCCGAACCCATCGGGCAGACGCAACCGCAACGCCACCCCGCGCCCGGCGAGGCCGGCGCCGTCG
>CAXMLU010000383.1:0-1681 GCA_964194255.1 uncultured bacterium | reverse complement strand
CTCCACGGCCGTGCTGCTCCCGGACGGCCGGATCCTCTCCGCCGGTGACACCAGCAGCGCCGGCAAACACACCCTCGAGATCTACTCGCCGCCCTATCTGTTCAAGGGCGCACGGCCGTCGATCACCAGTGCTCCCGCGACGGTGGGCTACGGCCAGAACTTCAACATCGGCATCTCCGGGACGGCGAGCAGAGCCGTCTTGATGAGCCCGGGCGCCACCACCCACAACGACGACATGAACCAGCGCCACATCGAGCTGTCCGTCACCCCGAACGGCGGCGGCATAACCGCCACGGCACCGGCCAATGCCAATCTGGCCCAGCCCGGCTATTACATGCTGTTCGTCCTTGACGCCAACGGAATCCCTTCCGTTGCCACCTGGGTGAAGGTGGGCGGCTGATCAAATACCGACCAAGCCGGACCCGCCGACCAACGTGCAGGCCACCGCCGGCGACAAGCAGGCCAACGTCAGCTGGACGGCCCCGGCTAACGACGGCGGCGCCGCCATCGACCACTACACCGTCACTTCATCGCCTGGCGGGTAACGGCCACCACCCCCGACGGTTCGACCCTCAACGCCACTGTTACCGGTCTCACCAACGGCACGAGCTACACCTTCACCGTCAAGGCGCACAACAGCGTCAACGACAGCAACCCCTCTGTGGCGTCCAACGCGTGATCCCTCACGCGCCGACGGTGCCCGACCCACCCACCAACGTGGTCGCCACGCCGGGCAACGCTCAGGCCACTGTGACCTGGAATGCGCCGGTCAACAACGGCGGCGCACCCATCGACCACTACACCGTGACCTCCTCGCCGCCGGGTGGTACGGCGACGGTCAACGTCATGGGCGAGCTTGTCGACGCCGAGGTGGCCGAGGTCGCCGGGCCGAAGGGCCGGCATGACCCGAACCGCGCTGCGAACCGACATGGCACCGAGGACGGCAAGGTCACCGTGGGCGGGCGCCGCATCCCGGTGCGCCGGCCCCGGGTGCGCGGTGTGCCCGACGAGAACGGCGTCGAACACGAGGTCCACCTGGAGTCCTACGACACCTTTGCATCTGTGGACCTACTCGCTGATCACATGGTCGCCTCGATGCTCGCGGGTCTGTCCGGCCGCCGCTACCAGGGCGCGCTCGAGCCCGTCGGCGAGGCGGTCCAGTCCGTGTCGTCGGGACGTCGCAGTCGGCGGTCTCTCGCCGGTTCATCACCGCCACCACCGAACGCCTGGCTGAGTTCCGGTCCCGGCCGTTGGACGACCAGCGGTGGCTCATCTGTTTCGTCGACGGGTTCGACTTCGTCGGCCACACCATGGTCGGGGCGCTGGGCGTCGCCGCGGATGGCACCAAGGTCCCCCTCGGGGTGGTGGAGGGATCGACCGAGAACGCGACCGTGGTGCGACACCTGATCGCCGGGCTGCGCGACCGGGGCCTGGACGCGTCGGAGGGCGTGCTGTTCGTACTCGACGGCGGAAAGGCCCTGGCTAAGGCGGTGCGCGACGTGTTCGGCGACCAGGCGGTGATCGCCAGATGTCGCGTGCATAAGGAACGCAACGTCTTGGACCATCTACCCGAAGCGGAACGGCCGTGGGTGCGGGCCAAGCTGCGCGGCGCGTGGGCCAACCCTGACGCCAGCAGCGCCGACGCCGCGTTGCGCGCGCTCGCCGGCCAGCTCGACAAGGT
>CAXMLU010000382.1:0-8396 GCA_964194255.1 uncultured bacterium | reverse complement strand
CCCCGCCTATCTGTTGCTGGAATGCGCTGGAGCTACGGATCCGACCCAGGAGCTGGCCGGCGCCCTCGACGAGGCGGGCGCGCTCACCGACACCGCGGTTGCCTCAGACACCGCCGGGCGAACATCGCTTTGGGCCTACCGCGAACGACACTCCGAGACCGTCGCGGCGCTGGCCGCCCCCGAGGCTCCGCACAAGCTGGACGTGTCGGTCCCGCTTGCCCGCCTGGCCGAGTTCGAGACGGCCGTGCGGGCTCGGGTGGCCGAGGTGGCGCCGGACGCGATCATCGTGCTGTGGGGCCATGTGGGCGACGGGAATCTTCATGTCAACGTGATCGGCCCGCGACCAGAAGACGACTCCGTGGACGATGCCGTCCTCCGATTGGCCGCCTCGCTGGGCGGAAGCATCAGCGCCGAGCATGGGATCGGCCGGGCCAAGATGCCCTGGTTGCCCCTGGCTCGCAGCCCGGTCGAGCTGGCGGCGATGGGCGCCATCAAGCGCGCCCTGGACCCGCTCGGATTGTTAAACCCAGGCGTGCTGATCGCGGATCGGACTGACGCCAACCGGCGATGACGGCGACGGATATGGCTGGCAAACACACGGGATGGTCCCTTACGCTGGAGCCGGAGGAGGTCACCATGCCCGGCAAGGTCCCACAACCGCCCAACATCAAGAAGAAGGGCAAGTCCATCAAGGAGAAGCGGGTCGCGAAGAAGCAGAAAGCAGCCGGCTCGTCCTGACCTCGGCCGCCGTCGGCGGCCAACATGGCCCGCAGCGGCCTCAGATCCCTTCGATGGCCAGCGCCCGCTCGGGGCAGTTGGCGACAGCGCGGCGCGCCTGCGCATCGAGGTCAGCAGTGTCAACGATGGGAACCTTCACCACGCAGTGGCCTTCGGAGTCCGGCTCGAATACCTCCGGCGCCAGGCTGTAACACCGCCCGTGCCCGACGCACAGTTCGGCGTCGAAGCTCACGTGCGCCGGCATGCTCAGCCCCCGGACGTCGCCGGCGTGAACACCAGCGGGAGATACTCGACGGTGCGGATGCCCGCCCCGTAGCGCGGCGTCTCTCCCGGCTTGATGGCGTAGTCGGGGATGCGACGGTGCAGCTCGTTGAGCGCCACCTGCATCTCCAACCGGGCCAGGTGTGACCCCAGGCAGCGGTGCACGCCGCCCCCGAAGGCGAGATGGCGGTTGGTGCCGCGCTCGAAGTCGACCGTCTCGGGCTCACCGAATTCGGCGCTGTCGATGTTGGCCGAGCCGAGCAGGCACGTGACCGCTTCTCCCGCCTTCAACTGCTCGCCGCCGATCTCGGTGTCTTCGGCCAGCAGCCGGGGCACTCCCGGCACTGGCGTTTCCCACCGGAGCAGCTCCTCGATGGCCGCCGGCACCTTCGACGGGTCGTTCACGAGTGCGTCGCGATGGTCGGGGTGGGCAGCCAGGTACGCAACGCTGCAGCCGAGCGACGCGGTCACCGTGTCCAGACCCGCCAGGAGGAACAGGTAGCAGATGTCGAGGATGTCCTCGCTGGTCAGTCGCTGGCCGTCGACTTCCGCCTCCAGGAAACCGCTGATCAGGTCGTCGCGAGGCTCGGCGGTCCGCTCCTCGATCACCCGCTCGAAGTACGCATAGATGCGCTGTCCGGTCTCGGCCTGGATGGCCTTGGACGCCTCCAGGCTGCCTCCCCCCGGGCGGATGATGTTGTCCTTGAACTCGAGGAAGAGGTCGAGATCCTCGAGGGGGAGGCCGAGGAGGCGGAGGAAAACCGTGCAGGGCAGCGGAATGGCGAAGGCCTGATTGAACTCCACCTCGCCGTCGGCAATGAAGGCATCGATCAACTCATTTACGAGCGTTCGTACGTCGGCCTCCAGCCGCGCCACTTGTCGGGGAGCGAACAGGGGATCCAGCAGCCGCCGGTACTTGACGTGCTGCGGTGGGTCGATGCTGAGGGGGATCAGGGGACGCACGTTGCCGATCACCACCGCGTCACGCGACGAGTACACCTCCGGGTGGCGCAACGCCTGCATCACGTCCTCGTAGCGGGACAGGACCACACCAAATTCCCCCCGGAAGACCGGTGCACCCTCTCGAAGCATTCGGTACGTAGCCTGCGGCGCGGCGGCCATGTTGGCGTCGAACATCATGCCTGTCGGCTCGGCTTCGGCGTCCATCAGCTATCCCTTCGGCGGCGGCTCCCCTGCAGGACGCACCGTAGCCGGTCGCCAACAGCCCACACCAGGGTCACGAGCTCGAAGGCAGACCCAACTTGCGGTGATCCCAGCTGACGGTCCGGTCGACGTGGACCTTGATCACGACCCGCTTGCGCAGCATGGTCTCGACGAACGGCCGGAGGTCCTCGGTGTACGGCGCGTTGTACCGCTCGAAGACGCTGACCCCAAGCTCCCACATCCGGTCGCTGTCCTCGATGATCTCGGCTCGTCCGACCAGCTCCACCCCGCGGAGCTGCTCGTAGCTGGCGCCGTCCTCGACCATGCACGTGATGGTCGGGTTGCGACGCAGATTCTGCACCTTCTGGCTCTTGGCCTTGGTTTCAAAGGCGACCTCGCCCGCCAAGAAGCCGTACCACATGGCCACCGTGTGAATGGTGCCGTCGTGATTGAGGGAGCACAACGCCATCGAGAGTCGGCCTCGTAGAAACTCCTCAATCTCCTCGGCCGTCATCTTGATCAGGCTGCGCTGGTTGACCCCCTGGCTTATGGGCTGGCTCATGTGCGTCAGGCTACAAGCCGGGAGGTCGCCTACCATCGCCGCCCATGGATCTGGAGTTCACCGACGAGCAGCACGAGTTGCGCAGTTCGGTGCGGTCGGTGCTGGCCCGGGAGTGTGCTCCGGCCCTCGTTCGTGAAGTAGTGGAGAAAGGGACGGGCGCAGAACGTCTGTGGGCGACACTGGTCGAGCTGGATTGGCCAGCCCTTACCGTGCCCGAGACCGCCGGTGGGCTTGGTCTCGGTTTCGTGGAGCTGGCGGTCGTACTCGAGGAGATGGGCCGGTCGTTGGCACCCGGGCCCTTCCTGGCTACCGTCAGCCAGTTCGTGCCCGCCATTCGCGAGGCCGGCTCCGCCGAACAGCGGTCTCGGTTCCTCGGTTCGGTCGCCGGTGGCACGATCACGGGGGCGCTCGCCGTCGCCGAGGAGGAGGGTGACTGGTCCCCTGCGGCGGTTCGGGCCGAGGCCGCACGCGACGGGGATGCGTGGATCCTGTCGGGGACGAAGGAGTACGTCGCCGACGGGGCGACGGCCGACGAGGTTGTGGTCGCCGCTCGCCTGCCGGGAACGGAAGGCGAGGACGGCATCGGGTTGTTCGTCGTGCCTGGCGTCAACCTCAATGCCGAGCACGTGCAGACCATCGACGCCACCCTCCGGCTCGCAACCGTCCCCCTCGACGGCGTGAGGGTGCCAGCCGACCGCGTCCTCGGTCCAGTCGGCATGGCCGCCGTCCCCTTGCGCCGAGCCCTGGAGGAGGCCGCGGCCGCGATCGCGGTATCGACCGTCGGAACCTGCGACGCCATCTTCACAATGACCCTCGACTACGCCAAGATGCGGGAACAGTTCGGGGTCCCGATCGGATCCTTTCAAGCCGTGAAACACAAGCTGGCCGATCTGTTCGTCGCCGTGTCACGCGCTCGGGCTCTGGCGTACTTCGCCGTGCTGACGATCGCCGAGAACGACGATCGCCGGGCCTTGGCGGTGTCGATGGCGAAGGCCGCGGCCGGCGACTGCCAACGCCTCGTCGCCCAAGACGGCCTACAGCTTCACGGTGGCATCGGGTATACGTGGGAGCACGATCTCCATCTGTATCTGAAGCGGGCCAAGGCCTGCGACGGCCAGCTCGGCACGGCGGCGGCACATCGCTCCCGGGTGGCCGATCTCATCGGCCTCTGACCTCGTGGGTCCGGCCTCAGGATCCTGACGGGATCTTTATGCACGCTCCCGTATACCTGACGCAGCGAGGATACGGGCCGTCGCCGGCCGAAGACCGAGGCTCCCAACCCGGGTAGGCGCGCGCGCCCTGACGACAGACACCACAGGAGAACCCGACCGTGCGCGACAGCCGACCGTCCCGACTGCTCATCTGCGCCATCAGTGCAACGGCCCTCGCCGGGGCGTGCGGTTCGTCCGGCCATGCGGCGCGAGGTCCGGCGGCCCCGCCCCTTCCGAGCACCGCCGCAGCGGCGACATCGACCGCGGTGCGCCCGGGAGGCACGTTGGCGTATGGAGCCGACCAGGAGCCGACGGGGCTCAACCTGAACACGTCTAAAGATGGCGGGTCGGCCACCGTGAACGTGATGGACAGAGTGTGGCCCGACTTCTTCCACATTTCGCCCGACTTCAAGGTCGCCTGGGATCGTGACCTGCTTGTCGACGAGCCGCGGCGAACCAGCCAAAACCCGGAGACGATCGTCTTCCACATCAATCCCAAGGCAGTTTGGTCCGACGGGGTGCCGATCAACGTCGACGACTTCGTCTACTTCTGGCAGGCGCAGCGAGATCCGGCCCACACCAAAGACGTCGACGGCAAACCGATCGATGTGTCCACCGACGGCACGGGCTACCGGAATATCAGCAGCATCAGTGGCTCGCCGGATGGCAAAACGGTCACCGTCGTTTTCAACACGCCATTCGGTGACTGGCGTTCGTTGTGGAGCGGAATGGTGCCCTCGCACATCGCCAAACGAGTCGGATGGAATGACGGCTTCGACACTTCAAACCCGATGTGCTCGTCTCCGGCGGGCCCTACATGATCTCCGGGTGGAACCACGGCAGCAACCTGACCCTGGTCCGGAACCCGAAATACTGGGGGAAGCCGGCCAACCTCGATCAGATCGCCTACCGCTTCCTGACCGACTCGGCCACCCAGGAGCCGGCACTCGCCAACGGCGAGGTCTCCATGATCTACCCCCAGCCTCAAACCGATCTCGTGGATAACGTCCGCACACTCAGTCACGTGACCAGTGAGATCAACTTCGGGCTCCAATTCGAGCATCTCGACTTCAATCAGAAGTCACCGCTCCTGGCTGATCCGGTCGTACGCAAAGCCATCGCCTTGGCGATGGATCGACGGGCGCTTATCGCGGCAACCGTCGGCCAGTTCAGCTCCAAAGCCAGCATCCTGAACAATCGCATGTTCGTGGCCAACCAGCCCGAGTACAAAGACAACAGCGCCAGCCTGTACGACCATCAAGACCAGGCCGGCGCGAAAGCGTCGCTGGAAGCGGACGGCTTCGTCCTCGGCGGCGACGGGATCTACGCCAAGCAGGGGAAGAAGTTGGAGCTGCGGATATCCACGACAGCAGGCAACAAGCTGCGCCAGTCGGCCGAGCAGGTCATCCAGTATCAGCTCTTGCATGCCGGTATCAAGGTCAACATCGTCAACTGGCCGAACACCGAGCTCTTCGGCCACCGGTTGCCCCGCGGAGACTTCGACCTTGTCCTCTTCGCGTGGGTCACCACGCCGTTCCCGTCCGCCAACGGTCCGCTCTATGCGACGACCGGCGGGTCGAACTGGAACGGCACACACAATCCCGCCGTCGACGACGCTCTGGCTGCCGGAAGCAATGAAGTGGACCGGACGAAACAGATCGAGGACTACAACCGAGCGGACTCATTGTTATGGCAGGACATGACCACGCTGCCGCTCTTCCAGAAGCCGACCTACATCGCCTATCGCGATTCCTTCGCCAACATCTACGACAACGCTTCGGCCGAAGGTCCTTTCTGGAACGCCGAGACCTGGGCAACCAAAGTGGCCGCTCCGTAGCCGGTGGGCTCTAGATTGGCGGGGATGACTATCGCCGAGCCTCGGGACCCCGTCGCGACGACACCAGCGCGGGAGGCGGGCTCGGTGCGCCGCACGACGAGCGTCGACATTCTTCGGCCCGACGGCATGATCGGTGACATCGTCCTGCACGGCCGGGCGAGAGATCTCCTCACGGGCGCGACAGGCACAACCACCGAGACGCTCGGCGAGGCGGCGTTGCGAGCGCGCGTCGGCTTATTCGATCGCAAACTGACCGACCTCGAACTCTGGCCGGATGAGCCAAGCGCCGCCACCCTCGTCGGCCGGATGGTGGGCGCCGGGTTCCGGGCGGCCATCAATCCTGCCCTCGGTGGGACACCGGTGTTCGTCCTCCTCGACGACCTCCCCGTGGCCACGCTGATCTCCGGATACGCCAGCCTGCGCGTCGACCACGGGGGGCCGGACATGGCCCGCGCCGCGTCTGCGTACGCGGCGAGAGGCGACATCTGCTCTGGATGGCGTGTCGGCGGCACCATGCTGAACATCATTGCCCGCGACCATGCGGTGCCCGTTCCCGATTGCCCTCCGGCGCCGGATCTGGACAACACCGATGATCCGGATGCTTGGCATGTCCTCGACCGGCTGCCATCGGGCTCGATGCGGCGCCGCCGCCGCATCGACGTGCACCGCGCCGAAAAGAACAGCGGATTCGTGATCGATGCCATGTTTCGGGACAGCTTCTGGGAGGTTGATGAGACCGAGGTGGTACTCCACGAGTACCACTTGGACGCAGTCCTCGACGACGCCGGCGTGCTCGACCGGGTCAGCGCCGAGCCGCGGGTGCTGCCGTACCCCGAATGCCCGTGGGCGGCCGCCAGCGCCCACCGGCTCGACGGTGTGAACGTCGCCGACCTCCCCACCGTGGTGAAAGGAGAATTCGTCGGGACGTCCACATGCACCCATCTCAACGACCTGTTGCGTTCGCTGCGCGACGTGCACCGACTGAGCCAGGTCATCGCCGATCCGGGAGCGTCCTAAACCAACTGCGTTCTGGGTCGTCATGCGCCCGGCGAACCCTGGCGACCCGTTTCCTGGTCATGGGCCGCCTCGTCAGCTGTCCACCTGCTCAGTCCGGGCATGATTTTGGCGATGATCGCCACCCCGATGAGACACGCCAATCCGCCACTGATCGCGGATATCTGCGTGTTTGCAAGGGCAGCCACACCGGCGGCCTCGGCGTCGCCCAGTCGCGGACCGCCCGTGACCACCGCCAAGTGAACCGCGGACAACCGACCGCGTAGCTGGTCCGGCACCGACAGCTGAAGGATGGTGTTTCGAAAAACTGCTGACACGACGTCTGCCGCTCCCGCCAGCGCCAGCATAAACAGTGCAAGCGGCAGCCAGGTCGTCGCGCCGAATACGGTGATCGCCAGCCCCCATAGGGCAACGGCGTAGAGGACAGCCCTACCCGGGCGCCGGACCCGCCCCACCCAGCCAGAAGTTAGGGCTCCTACGAGGGCACCGACGGCAGGAGCCGCGCTGAGAGCTCCAAAGACCTGACTGCCACCCTTGAATACCCGGACGGCCATCTCCGGAAAGAGCGCTCTCGGCATCCCGAAAACCATCGCATCGACATCGATGACGAACGTTGCCTGGAGGCCCTGTCGTCCCTTAAGAAAGCGTAGGCCTTCAATCACTGACCGGAATCCCAGGCGGGTCGCTCCCCCAACCGGCGGCATTGGCTGCATGGCGTAAATCGCAAGCGCGGCCAGCCCCACGGTCGCCACATCTATCCAGAAGGCCGCCGCAATGCCGACGTGAGCAATGACAACGCCGGCCAGGAGCGGACCAACGGCCTGGCTTCCCTGCATGACGATCTGCAAGAGCGCCGCGGCCGCGGGGTAGCGCCCCGCGGGAACGAGGCCCGGCACCATCGCGCTGCGGGCCGGCCAGTCAACTGCCGAGAACGCGGCCGATGTAGCCGTGAAAACGAACACGGCCCAGACGGTCGGGTGCGTCAATGACGCGTTGACAGCCAGACAGACGCTGGTGGCAGCCATGAATACCTGCACCATGAGCAGCAATCGGCGGCGATCCATTGCATCGGCCAGCGACCCGCCGAGCAGCGAGAACACGAGGAGCGGCGCAAGTTGGCCCAGGCTCAGCAATCCGACCATGAGCGTGGAGTGAGTGAGCTGGTATACCTCGAAGGAGGCAGCCACAACCGCGAACTGGCGGCCGATAAGGGAGACCGCTTCGCCGCACAACAACAACCGGAACTGGGGCGAGTCGCGAAGCGGCGAGACGTCGACGGCAAAGCGGCGGGGTCCCGACGGACCCGATGGGCGTTGAGCCGACGCAGTCATCCAAAGTCACCCTAGATCCAGGGGTCGAAATGCCTGCCCGACCCGCCTCACCGGCGATCGTCGATGATCCTGCTCCGATCCATCCGTCGGCATCGCGTGCGGCTACGGTCGATGACCATGCCGTTGCGCATCGCCGTGCTGGTCAAGCAAGTGCCCCGCTTCGAAGCGATGCGGCTTGGCGCGGACGGGCGGTTGGAGCGGGAAGGCTTGGAGCTCGAGCTCAATCCCTATTGCCGGCGGGCGGTGGCGAAAGGGGTGGAGCTGGCTGGCGCCGGCGG
>CAXMLU010000381.1:0-3433 GCA_964194255.1 uncultured bacterium | reverse complement strand
GTCGAGACGGCACCCGGCAAAGCAGCGCGAGTCCCCAACCGCCTTCCGCCTCCTCTCGGTTTCGCACCACCCGAACCCGACCGGACAACGCCGCCGGCGCCAACGCCCGTTGATGGAGTTCGTAGCCGAGGGTGGCGGCCGCCTCCTTCGCGAAGCCACCCTCGCCCTGCGCGACCCACACTTCCTGGAGGGCGATGATGTCGCTGTCGAAGCGGCGACAGGCATCGACGACATCAAACGGCCGGCCGCGTGGCACACCCCGAAATGGGTGTTGAACGAAGAGAAGGTGACTGCGGTCGGCGCGCTCACGCCGTATTGACGAAGAGAAACCCCTCGGCCAGACGGTCGTCGCCCCACCCGGCCTCCGTGGCCACTTCCCGCCCCCACGCAAACATGCGGTCCCTCGTCGACGCCGGGTCCGGCAGCTGGCTCACATGACACATGAGCGCGGAGACTTTCGACTCAATGGTCGCGGTGATGTCCACGTAGGTGTCCCGGCGGGGTCCGGCCATGATCCAGACCTCGCGCACGGTGTGGGCGTCCAATCCCTCCTTCATCAGTTCGGGAAAGGCGAACGCATTGCGGGCGTCCGGGTAGACGGCGCAGATGGCCGCTTCGCCTGCGGCCAGATGATCCGGATGGCTGGCGTAGATGCGGGCCAGGTTGCGCTCGGCTGACGGGCAGAGGACTCGCTGCGGGCGCTCTCGTCGGATGACCCGGGCCAGGTCCCGGCGCAGCTCGATGGTGGCGGTCAGCCGTCCATCCGGATAAGCAAGAAACGTGACGTCATTGACACCGACGACCTTGGCGGCCGCTTCCTGTTCGGCCCGCCGAATCTCGGGGATCTTGGACCGCGGTACATCCGGGTCAAAGCCGCCCGCGTCGCCATCAGTGACCACGCAGTACGCAACATGCACGCCTTGCTCCGTCCACGCCGCGACCGTCCCCGCCGCGCCGAAATCGACATCGTCAGGGTGGGCGGTGATGACGAGGACTCTTTCGACCGTCTGTTCGCCGGGCACCCCGACGACTCTACGGGACACGCGGGCCTAGCTTGAACGGGCCTTCTGCACGAACCGATTGACATGGAACGGCGAGATATCCAGATCGGGCGTCCGTCCGATCACGACATCGGCTGCCAACCGCCCGCAGAAGGGCGACAGGAGAAGGCCATGGGCCCCATACCCGCTCGCCAGGTGAATATTCGACCATCCGGGAACCGGCCCGAGAACCGGTAGGTCGTCGGGAGACACGGGTCGGAGCCCGACACGCACCTCACCGAACTCGGCGCCGGCCAGACCGGGGGCGACCCGCATCACCTCGCTGAACACCAACCGCATCCCCGCCGCGGTGGCCCGGGCGTCGAAGCCGGCGTCGGGCTCCGAAGTGGCGCCGACGGCCAGCCGGCCTTGCCGCCACGGCACGAAGTACATCCCGAGCACGGGTTGGGCGATGGGCCAGGCGGCGGTGTCGGCGCCAGGAGCCATCAGATGCACGATCTGGCCCGCTGCGGAACGACAGGGAGCGTGAAGCGCAGAGCGCCGCCGAATTCCTGAGACCAGGCGCCGCCGGCCACGACGACGGCACCACACGCATACCGCTCGCCGGCGACCTCGACGGACGTGGCCCGGTCGCCCGAAAGAACCAGCTTGGCGTCGCCATGCACCATCTCGAGACCAGCGGATGTGGCGCCGCGCTGGATGGCGGCATTTATGAGCCGTCCATCCACCCGGGCTGCGTCCCGGAAGAACAGTGCCCGGGACACCGTTCCCAAGGGAGGGAACAGGAGATGGGCATCGTCCGATCCGATCTCGTACAGCGCCCTCGGGTCCGGATGGGAGCGGCGCCGCTGGCGGTCGAGAATGACCGCGGTCGTCTCCTCGTACGCGGCCACGTCCCAGTCGGCCAGTGCCAGGGTCAACAGCCCACATGGCTTATAGCCGGTTTCGCCCGCCCCTCCGTCCTCCAGCTCGACGACGAGCCGGCGGTAGTGCTCACCGCACGCCCGTACCAGCTCGTACCAGTCCTCACGCTGGTTCTTGGTCGTCTCTGGGGAAAGGATTCCGGCGCCGGCATCGGTGGCCCGCCCTCGATCGCGCCGGTCGACCAAGAGTGTCCGGAGGCCCGAACGGCACAGGTGATACGCCACGGAGGTGCCGGCCAACCCTCCCCCGATCACCACCGCGTCGTAGGTCATGGTGGCGGGGATGGTACCGGCCGCCGTCAGCTGGCGGCGCTCGTATGGAACGTGCGCCGATACGCGATCGGTGAGGTGCGCATCAACCGCTGGAAATGCTGGCGGAGATTGGCGGCGGTGCCGAACCCGCATCGGCTGGCGATCAACTCGACCGGGGAGTCCGTCGTCTCGAGCAGACGCTGGGCCAGCAAGACGCGCTGACGCAGCAGCCACTGGTGCGGAGTCGTGCCGGTGGTAGCCCGGAACCGACGGGCGAAGGTTCGGGGACTCATCGCCGAACGCCGGGCCAACTCTTCGACACTGATCTCTTCTCCAAGGTGCTCCTGAATCCAGACCAGGGTGTCGGTGAAGGGATCCGACGCCCGCAGATCGGGAAGCGGCTCGTCGACGTACTGCGCTTGTCCGCCGTCGCGATGCGGGGGAACGACCATGCGACGCGCGACCGCGTTGGCGATCTCGGCTCCGAAGTCCTGGCGGACGACATGCAGGCAGAGGTCAATGCCCGCCGCCGTCCCAGCCGAGGTGAAGATATTCCCGTCCTCGATGTACAGCACGCACGGATCGACGTCCACATTCGGGTACATGCGAGCCAGCTCGGCGGCATGCATCCAATGAGTGGTGGCCCGCCGGCCGTCGAGCAATCCGGCCTCGGCGAGGACGAAGGCTCCGGTGCAGAGGGAAAGGATCCGCGCCCCTCGGTCGTGAGCCTGACGCAGCGCGTCGAGAAGCTCTTCGGAAGATCCTTGCCGGCCACACGCCGGCACCACGATGGTGTCGGCCCGATGGATATCGTCAAGACCATAAGGCGTGTCGATCGTGAACCCAGCCGAGGTTGTGACGGGCGGCGGATCGGCGGCACACACGAAGAAGCGGTACCACGGCACGCCGAGCTCCGGACGGTCGAATCCGAACACCTCGCACGCAACCGCGAACTCGAACGGCGAGACCCCGTGGGTCACGACCGCGGCGACGGTCCTGCGTCCATTGCGCCCACTGGCAGTATTCTTTCGCACATAGTCTATTCTGCCACTCGTGGCGCGGCCCGGCAAGGGTCACCATGAATCCATGTTCGACGTCTATTGCAGAGGTCATGGCGCACGAGTACTGCTCTTCCCCGCCAACATCGTCGCTCTCGTTAATCAGCCCGACAGCATCGAACTACACTGGCGATGCACGTGCCGCACGGTCGGCATTCGCACCATGCGGCGCCTGCCCGCCGATCGGGCCATCGATACC
>CAXMLU010000380.1:0-11322 GCA_964194255.1 uncultured bacterium | reverse complement strand
TCGACGAGCCGACCAACAACCTCGATCCGCCGTCCCGAGAGGCGGTGGGCCGGGCGCTGGCCGCCTGGCCGGGGGCGATGGTCATCGTCAGCCACGACGTGGGGTTCGTCGCCGAATTGGAGCCCCAGCGGGTGTTGCTCATGCCCGACGGCACCCTCGACTATTGGAGCGACGACCTCCTCGATCTGGTCGAGATGGCGTGAACGCCGACCTCACGCTGGCCCTCGAGCTAGCGGACCTGGCCGACGGCATCACCCGACCGGCCTTTCGCCGCCGGGATCTGGTCGTGTCCACCAAACCCGATATGACGCCGGTGACGGAGGCCGACCGGGGCGTGGAGGAGGCGCTGCGGGCCCGGCTCGCCCAGGTTCGGCCGGACGACGCGGTCGTCGGCGAGGAGTTCGGCACCTCGGGGCCGGCGGGCGGGCGGCGCTGGGTCATCGATCCCATCGACGGCACCAAGAACTTCGTGCGTGGCGTACCGGTATGGGCCACGCTGATCGCGTTACAGGACGAGGGCGGAAAGGGGCTGGTGGGGGTGGCATCCGCGCCGCTCCTCGGGCGGCGGTGGTGGGCGCACCGAGGTGGCGGCGCGTTCGCGGATGGAACCGCCATCCAGGTGTCGTCGGTGGCCCGGCTGGCCGACGCCCACCTGTCGTACTCGAGCATCGGCGGGTGGCCGTCGCCGGCCCCTCTGCTCGGGCTGGCCGCCCAGTGCTGGCGGACCCGTGCCTTCGGGGACTTCTGGTCGCACATGCTGGTGGCCGAAGGGGCAGCCGACATCGGCCTTGACCCGGTCGTGTCCCTCTGGGACCTCGCCGCCCTCCAGGTCATCGTGGAGGAGGCGGGAGGGCGCTTCACCGATCTGGCGGGGGTGGCCCGGCCCGACGGCGGCAGCGCCGTCTCCACCAATGGCCTGCTCCACGCCGAGGTGCTCGGATTGCTCTCCGGCCAGGGAACCTAGGGACGTCGATGCCCCGCACGCCCACGCCCCGCACCACGGTCCGCCGGCTTCCGGCCCGGGCCGACTACGAGGCGGACACCATCGCGGCCATCCTGGACGAGGGCCTGGTGTGCCACGTCGGCTTCGCCGTCGACGGCCAGCCGTGGGTGATTCCCACGACCTACGCTCGTATCGAGCAGACGCTGTACCTGCACGGCGCCGCCGCTAACCACATGCTGCGGACCCTGGCGACGGGCATCGAAGTCTGTGTCACGGTGACCCTGCTCGACGGGCTGGTGCTAGCCCGCTCGGCCTTCCACCATTCGATGAACTACCGCTCGGTGGTGATCTTCGGGCTGGCGGAGCGGGTGGAGGACGAAGCCGAGAAGGCGGCCGCCTTCTCCGCGTTCTTGGAACGCGTCGCCCCCGGCCGCTCGGCGGCGGGGATCCGGATGCCGTCGGAGTCTGAGGCGCGCAAGACACTGGTGTTGCGCCTTCCCCTCACCGAGGCATCGGCCAAGATCCGGACCGGCGGGCCAATCGACGACGAGGACGACTACGAGCTGCCGGTGTGGGCGGGCGTGGTGCCGTTGAGGTTGGAGTCCGGACCGCCGCAGCGATTCAGCCCGACTGGCGTTCCTCTGCAGGAGTAAGGCCGCTGTTTTCGGCCGGACCGGTGACCGTTGGTGCGTTGGTCGCGTGGGCCGCCGAGGCCCGGGTGACCCGCACTTCGGCGGCCTCGTGGGCTTCGTCGGCTTGCTCCATCCGCACGGCCGCCCGACTGCGTAGCTCGCCTTCCGGTCCGACGGTCGGGTCGAGGGCTCGTTCCAGCAACTTGACATGCCAGCGTTCGCCCAAGACGCCTCCGAGGAGGCCACCGATCAGCATGCCCGCCACCGCCGCGATCCCTCCAAGCACGCCGGTGATGCGCCACTCGCGCCACGTCGTCGGTGCGCCCAGATCGCGCAAGCCACGCACGGCCTGATGGCCCGCACCCAGCTGCCGGGCCGAAGCCAGCACGGCGACGCCCAGCACCAGTCCGAACACGAAGACGCCGAAACCGTGGAGCGTTCCTGACCGCCGGGCCATCCGGCCGGCCACGTAGCCCCCGAACAGGAACGTGAGCAGGAGCACCATCCCGGCCCCAATGCCAGCGCCCACCCCCAGCCGTTTCCAGCCCTCCGTGGACATGTTCGTGTTGACGTCGGCCCAGGACGCGGTTCCGGCCACGAGGGCGACGATGGCCGCAAAGGCGCCATAAGCGGCGAAGGTCCCAGCCATCACGCTCCAGGCCGAGAACTGGCCGAACCCGGCGTCAGCGGCCAGCGATTTGCGGTCGGAGCGACTTTCGATGAGGGATGTTCTCACCCTCTGTCGCGTACCCCGTCGACCGGATCCCTATTCCTCGGGGTCGGCCTCCATGGTCCGGCGGCTCTCCCGCAGTTGATGGACGCCGATGTGCACGGCGTGGCGTAGGAGGTCGAGGGCGCTCACGTCTGCTCCAGCGGGTCCATCGGGCGGTCTTCCCCCCCGTTTCCAGTCGTCGGACGCGACGCCGCTGACCCGGTCGGCCAGGACCGTCGCCGCTGTCGTGAGGTGGGCTAGGACGGCTTCTCGGTCTTCGCCCATAGCCGGTGACGAATCGGCTGCGGAAAGCGGCGGAGGGTTGACTTGGGGGTGGTCGGACACCAGCACCCGGCCGAGGTCTTGGTCAATCTGTTCCAGGGCGCCGGCCACCCCCGCCGCCCGTCTGAGCACGTCCTGGATGTCCCCGTCCCGGCCGTCGCCGGCTGCCTCGATGGCGTCCAGCGTCTCTCGGAAACGACGAGGGAGCGACCGCAGCGCCACCGCCGCGTCGGAGGGAGATACGGTCGATCCGTCGAAGCCGCACACCGGGCAGCGCCCCTCCTCCATTCGCCAAGCCTGCCACTAACGTCACTTCGATGGGCACGCTGATCGGACCCGGTGTCATCGAACTCGACACCCTGCTTGGGGGCTGGCAGCGGGTGACCGCCGGCTATCTCATCGAGGGTTCCGCGCCCGTGCTGATCGAGACGGGCAGCCAGTCCTCGGTTCCCGCCCTGCTCGACGCCCTGGGTGAGCATGGGGTCCGGCCGGGCGACCTGGCCGGTATCGCCGTCACCCACATCCACCTGGACCACGCCGGCGGGGTCGGTGACGTGGCCCGAGCCTTCCCCAATGCCACCGTCTACGTCCATGAGAAGGGCGCTCGGCACCTCGTCGATCCGTCCCGGCTGGTAGCGTCGGCGGCGACCGTCTACGGCGAGTTGCTCGATTCGCTCTACGGTCGCATGGAGGCGACCGACTCCGCCCGGATCCACGTGCTCACCGACGGCGAAGAGATCGAGGTGGCCCCCAACCGCCGGCTCACGACCATCGATTCGCCCGGCCACGCCAAGCACCATCTGGCCCTGCACGACTCCGAGAGCGGCATCCTCTTCGCCGGTGATGCGGTCGGCGTCCGTCTCCCCGACTCGGGGATCCTGCGGCCGGCCACCCCGCCTACGGACTTCGACCTCGACCAGGCGCTCACGTCCCTGGCCAAGTTCCGGGCCCGCCGCCCGAGCGGAGTGGCCCTCGCCCATTACGGCCTCATCGGCGAACCGGAGGCCATCCTGGTCGAGGCCGACGAGACGTTGCGCCGGTGGGCGGAGGTGGCCGAGTCCGCTTGGCGAGCGGGCAAAGACATCGCCACCGCCCTCGAGACGCAATTCAGCCCAGACTTGTCCGGACTGGCTCCAGGCGACCGGGAAAAGCTGGAAACCCTCAACGGCGTCCACTCCAACGCGGCCGGATTGCAGCGCTGGCTCGAGAAGCGGGCCCAGGCCGACCCCGCCCACGTTCACCGTGCTTGACGCGGTCATTTTCGACTGGGGCGGCACGCTCTCGGTCCTCGCGTCCATCGACCTGGAGGACATGTGGCGCGCCGCCGCCCGGCATCTGGCCCCCGAGCGCGAGGACGAGGTGCTCGCCGCGCTTGAGTCCGTCGAAGCCCGGTCGTGGGAGCGGGTCCGCACTCATCAGGTTTCCACCACGGTGGGCCGGCTCTTGGCCGAAGCCGGCGCCGAGCTCGGCTTGGACGTGACCGCGGCCGTCCTGGAGGAGGCGGAGTCGCACCACCTCGACGCGTGGACGCCGCACATCACCCATGACCCCGAGGCGGCCTGCACCCTGGCCGGCCTGCGCGAGCGCGGCCTACGCATCGGCTTGCTGTCGAATACCCACTGGCCCCGACACTTTCATGAGCATTTCTTGGAGCGCGACGGGCTGGATGTGCTGATCGACGCCCGGCTGTATACGAGCGAGATGACGAGGACCAAGCCCCACCCGGACGCGTTCGCGGCCGCCCTCCACGCCGTCGGCGTCACCGAACCGGCGCGGGCTGTCTTCGTGGGGGACCGCCTCTATGACGACGTGTTCGGGTCGCGGTCAGCGGGACTGCGAGCGGTGTGGCGCCGGAATCCGGACATGCCTCCATACGACGTCGAGCCCGATGGCGTCATCGACACGCTGCCGGAATTGCTTCCGTTGGTGGATGACTGGTTGGAGCGACCAACATCATCCTGATGCGCCTCCGCGTTCGTTCTTTCGTCCTCGCTGCTTCCATCGCCTGCTTGGGGGCTTGCGGCGGGAGCTCCGCCCGCTCGGCCAATCCGACCGCCGCCGGACCGCCGGCCGCGGCCACGGTCGAGGTGAAGGGCTTCGCCTACCAACCCCAGGTGGTAACGGTGCCATCCGGTTCGACGGTCGAGTGGCGTTTTGACGACGGCTTCGCCTCGCACAACGTGGTGGGTGCAGGCGGCCTGAAGAGCGGCGACCGCACGACGGGCAGCTACCGCCATACGTTCACCGCCAGCGGCACCTTCGCCTATGTCTGCACCATCCACCCGTGGATGCGGGGCACGGTGATCGTGTCGTGAGGCGGCGCTAGCTCGGCAGCTCCACGGCCGGGCCGGGCGCCCGCGAGTACTGGGTCTCGTACAGCTCGGCGTAGAGCCCGCCGGTCGCCAGCAGGGTGTCATGCGGGCCGGACTCGACGATGCAGCCGGCGTCCATGACCAGGATCTGGTCGGCGGCCTTGATGGTGGAGAGGCGGTGGGCGATGACGATCGATGTGCGCCCGGCCAGCGCCTCGGCCAGAGCCTGCTGGATGAGCAACTCGGTTTCTGAGTCCAGGTGGGCGGTCGCCTCGTCCAGGATGACGACCGCGGGGTCCTTGAGCAGCATGCGGGCGATGGCCAACCGCTGCTTCTCCCCGCCGGAGAGGCGGTAGCCGCGTTCGCCGACGATGGTGTCGTAGCCGTCGGGCAGGGCCTCGATCACGTGGGCGATGCGGGCCGCCTGGCAGACGGCGCGCAGCTCGGCGTCGGTGGCGGACGGCCGGGCGTAACGCAGGTTGACGGCCACGGTGTCGTGGAACATGTGGGCGTCCTGGGTGACCACGCCGATGGCCGCACTCAGGCTGGCCAGCGTGACGTGGCGGACGTCGAGGCCGTCGACGGTGATCGACCCGGACGACACGTCGTACAGCCGGGGGATGAGGGTGGACAGGGTGGTCTTGCCGGCTCCGGAAGGGCCCACCAGTGCGGTCATGGTGCCGGGTTCAGCGGTAAACGACACCCCCTGGAGAACCCACGCCGACGGATCGGAGGACAGCAAGGCGTCGGCCGGTCCTGCCTCGAGGGAGGCGATCGACACCGACGACGCGGACGGATACCGGAACCAGACGTCGTCGGCGACCACCCGGCCCTCGGTCGGCGCCGGCGAGGCAACCGCGTTCGGGGCGTCCTCGATGGCGCGAGGCGCGTCGAGCACCTCGAAGACCCGCTCGAACGACACCAGGGCGCCGAGGAGGTCGACCCGCGCGCCGGCCAGGTCGGTGAGCGGCTGATACAGGCGGCTCACGTATGCGGCCAGGGCGACCACGGTTCCGATCAGGATCTCGTGTCTCACGACCGCCCGCGAACCCAGCCAGTACACGGCTGCGGTCCCGACCGCGCCGATGAGAGCCAGGACGGAGAAGAGGATGCGGCCGGCCAGCGCCTGCTGCACTCCGGTGTCGCGGACCCTGGACGCCTTGGCCGAGAACTCGGCTTGCTCGTCGCGGGGCCGGCCGAACAACTTGACGAGCAGCGCCCCCGACACGTTGAAGCGCTCCGTCATGGTCGTGGACATGGACGCGTTCAGCTGCATCCGGGTCCGAGCCAGCCGGCTGATGTAGGGAGCCATTTTCCGATCCAGCACGAAGAAGATCGGTACCACCGTCAACGCCAGCAGGGTGGCCTGCCAATCCAGCACCAGCATGGCCGCCAGCGTCGTCGCCAGCACCAATGCGTCGGACGTGACGCTGGCCAAAGTGCCTACCGCCTGCTGGGCGTCCAGCACATCGGTGGTCAGTCGCGACATCAGGGCACCGGTCTGGGTGCGGGTGAAGAACGCGATCGGCATGCGCTGCACGTGGTCGTACAGCGCAGTGCGGAGGTCGTAAATCACCCCTTCGCCGATACGCGATCCCAACCAGCGGTTGACCAGGCTGAGGAGCCCGTTGAGCAACGCCAGGCCGACCAGGGCAGCCGCCAGAAAGTCGATGGGACCGAAGTTGTGGGGCAGCCGGGAGGCTCGAGGGATGGCCGTATCGATGAGGTTCTTCAGCAGGAGGGGCGGCAGGACACCGAGCCCGGCGGCGGCGGCGATGCAACCCAGATAAGCGGCGAGGATCATCCGGTAGGGACGGATGAACTTCCAGGCCCGGCGCAGCGACACGCGATCGACTGAGCGCGACTTCAGTTCTTCGGCGTCTACCCGGCCCATCCGCATGTGCATCACAGGAACATCGATGGTAGGCGAGGATGTGGGCTTAATGGCCCGTTCCGCCGTGCGTCGCCGGTCCAGCCTCGTCCCCGCATGTGCCGTGGTGGCGGGCTGTGGCGCGCTGGCGGCGCGGCCGCTGCTCACGCACGTCACGGCCAACCCGGACGGGCTGCTGGTGGTCGGATTCGTTGTCCTTCTGGTCGCCGGCGCCGGGTTGTCCCTGTCTGGCCCGCGCCGTCGCTTCGTCGCCGGCCAGGCCGTGGTGCCCCTCGTGCTCGGTGTGGCCGCGTTCGCTCTGGCTCGGGCGGCGGGCGGCGGCCAGGGTCCGGCCGGCTCGCTGCCACGGCTGCTGATCCTGAACAGCTTGGCGGCCGTGGCCGAGGAAGCGTTCTTCCGCCGGCTGGCCTACGGCGTGCTCCTGGCCGGTTCGGGGAGCGAGGGACTAGCCGTAGCCGGCTCCGCCGTGCTCTTTGCCCTCGTGCATGTCACCGGCTACGGCTTCTGGGTGCTGCCCCTCGACCTGGCCGCCGGACTGCTCCTCGGCTGGCAGCGCCAGAGGACGGGTGGCTGGGGTGTGCCGGCCGTGACCCACGTGCTGGCCAACGCCCTGGTCCTCATGTGAGGAGGAGTTGGGAACCGCGCCGGCGGGGACAGCGCCGGCGCGGTTGGGGCCCCGCTTCGGCGAGAGGCCGGGTTGGGGTGCCCGGCCGGGGCATGGACCAGTCCTGGTGGTCGCGCTCTATCTGGTGGCCGCCCTCGGGACCGGCGCCGTGGCCGGCCGTCGTTTTCTTCCCCTCTTCGACGGCTTCACGCGGCCGACGCCGTATCACTGGGTGACACCGCCCCCGCTGTTTGCCCCCGGCAACGTCGTGCCTCAGCCGGCATCCGTGGTAGTGGGAGTGGCTTCGGGCCGATCCGTCGCGCTGAGTCTGGCGACCGCGGATGCACAGTGCTCGCTCAGTCTGCCGGCCGGGTCGCTGTCGATTCGAGGGGGCGATGATCACGCCACGGCCGTGATCACGCCGATCGATCCACGCATCCTTGGACCGCTACCGGCCGGCCTTCACGCCGACGGGAACGCCTACCGCGTCGAACTCACGTCCCAAATGCTCGACGCGCCGGGCAATGTCGTGCTCAACGCGCCTACGCCCATCCGGGCCGTGCTCTACTCCGCCGACGGCAGGGCGTGGCAGACACTCGTGACGCATGCCATCGGCGATGCCACCGTGGGTGCGGCCGTGTTTTCGCGGACGGGGATGTACCTGGCGGCCGCCGATGCTGATCCCGCGATGGCGGGTGCCGCCACCGGCCGCGGTCACGTGACCGGGACCGTTCTGGTCACCCTGGTCGTGGTGAGCCTGGCCATGGCCCTCCTCGTGATTCCCGCCGGGCTCCGACGGCTCCAGGGTGCCCGGGGATGAGACAGTGGTGGCGGGTGGGCTTCGCCGTCGGCGCGGGGGTGCTGGCGTCGGTGATGGCGGCGAGCCCGGCCGCCGCGCACACCGTGGCCGGAGTGACGCCGACCAACTATCTGAGCCAGATCGTGGATGTCTCGCCCAAGGTGGCGGGGTTGCACGTCCGGCTATATGACCTGGGTCGACGAGTCCGGTTGACCAACTCGACCGATGTCGACGTCATCCTCATCGGCTACTCCGGAGAGCCCTACCTGCGGGTGGGGCGGCGCGGCGTCGAAGAGAACCGCCGGTCGCCCACGCTCTACGAGAACAAGGTGACGCCGCTCGGTTTGGCGCGACCGCTGCCGCCAACGGCTTCGGCCACCGCCCAACCCCAGTGGCACCGCCAGTCGGGATCCCGGACGGTGTCCTGGCCGGACCACCGCGCCTACTGGAGCGGGCCGGCACCAGCCGGCGTGGCCGCATCGCCCGGGTCGAGGCAGATCGTGGTGCCCACCTGGACCATCCCGATACAGGCCGGTGAGCTATCGGTCCACGTGGTGGGTCGCATCGTATGGGTGCCCGGCTCATCGGCGTGGCCGTGGTTGGCGCCCGCCCTTGCGCTGTTCGCCGGCACCGTGGCCGTGGCCCTCACCGGGTGGTGGGCCACCGCCCTGAGCGTGGGCGTGGCCGTGCTCGTCGCCGTGGATCTGGTCCACACGTGGGGGATCGCGGCCGCACCGGGGGGGAGCTTGGCGGCCGTTGTGGTCCGCCTCTTCGTAGGAGGGACCGTGTCCATTGCGGGCTGGATCGTGGGCGCTCTGGCCATCGACCTGCTCCAGCGGCGGCGCGACGTCGGACTGCTGGCCGCCGCCATTGTCGGTGCCGAGATAGCGCTGTTTGGTGGCATCGGCGACGTCACCACCCTGGTGCACTCTCAGGTCCCCGTCGACGTTCCTGTGGTCGTCCTCCGGGTGGCTGTTGCCGTTTCCCTCGGCCTCGGATTCGGCCTGGCGGTCGCCGCCGTGTTGCGCCTGCGCCGCATCCCCGTCAGCCAACCAACCCTCGGCTCGGCCGCGCCGTAGATTGCACCGATGGTCGTCCTTGGTAGCGAACCGCTCACGATCGCCGACGTGGTCGCGGTGGGGCGGTGGCGCGAACCGGTGACGGTGGATCCGTCCGTCACCACCACCATGGCCCCCGCTCGCGCCGTCGTCGAGGCGGCCGTCGCCGACGGTCGCACCGTGTACGGCGTGACGACCGGGTTCGGCGCGCTGGCCGCCACCCATATCGCCCCTTCGGATGCGGAGAGGGTCCAGTACGCGCTCGTGCAATCGCACGCCGCGGGCATGGGCGCGCTGGTCGAGGCCGAGGTGGTGCGAGCCATGCAGGTGCTGCGGGCCCGCACCCTGGCGGCGGGCGCATCGGGGGCCCGCGCCGACCTGGTCCACGCCATCGTGGCGCTGCTGAATGCGGGCGTCACTCCCGCCGTCCCCGAACTCGGCTCGCTCGGGGCGTCGGGCGACCTGGCGCCGTTGGCCCACGCCGGAATCGTGCTCACCGGGGGTGGATGGGTGCTTGACCCCCTGGGCGTCGGCGGCCCTCAGCAGGCGGCCGACGCGCTGCCCGCCGCCGGCATCAAGCCGTTGATCCTGCGGGCCAAGGAGGGCCTGGCGCTCCTCAACGGAACCGAGGGGATGCTGGCCCACCTGTGCCTGGCCTTGGCCGATCTCGACGTCCTGCTGCCGAGCGCCGACATCACGTGTGCGATGAGCGTCGAAGCGCTGCGAGCGACCGATGCCGCCTTCGCCGAACGCATCGTCGGGCTGCGGCCCCATCCCGGCGCCCTGGCTAGTGCCGCCAATCTCCGGGCGCTCCTCGCTGACTCGCCAGTTCTGGCGTCGCACCGCGACTCCGATCACCGTGTCCAGGATGCGTACTCGATCCGCTGCGCGCCGCAGGTGCACGGAGCGACAAGGGACGCCATCGAATACGTCCGGTCGACTGTCGAGATCGAGCTGGCGTCGGTCACCGACAACCCGGTCGTCTTCACCGACGGCGACGTGGTGTCGACCGGTAACTTCCACGGCCAGCCCCTCGCCTTTGCGGCCGACTTCACGGCAATCGCTCTCGCCGACCTGGCCTCCATCGTGGAGCGGCGGATCGACCGCCTCATGGACCCGGCTCGCTCTGACGGGCTACCCCCGTTCCTGGCTCCCGAGGCGGGGGTGAACTCCGGGTTCATGCTGGCGCACTACACGGGGGCCGCCATCGTGAACCGCATGCGCGGGCTGGCCGCCCCTCAGTCCATCGACAGCATCCCTACGAGCGGCGGGCAGGAGGATCACGTGTCGATGGGCTGGAACGCGTGCCGTTCGATGCGGCTGGCGGTGGCCGATGCCATCCGGATCGTCGCCATCGAAGCGGTGTGCTCGGCGGAGGCCATCGAGCTGCGCGGCCTGCCACCGGCACCGGCGACCAGTGCGGTGCTGGCCGCGTTGCGTCGGCGCATCCCCCGCATGGACGCCGACCGCTTCCTCGCCCCCGACCTGGCCATGGCCGAGGAGCTGGTCAAAGACGGCACGCTGGTCGCAGCCGCCGAGTCCGTGACCGGCCGTCTGGCATGAGCGGGCCTCGGCTGGTCCGGGCGGGGCGCGGCCCCACGCTGCGCTGCAAGGGGTGGGCCCAGGAAGGGGTGCGACGCTGCCTCGAGAACAACCTGGATCCGGAGGTGGCGGAGCGGCCTGACGAACTCATCGTGTACGGCGGTCGAGGGAAAGCGGCGCGCTCGTGGGACGCCTTCGACGCCATCATCCGGACGCTGACGGACCTCGAGGGCGATGAGACGCTGCTCGTGCAATCGGGCAAGCCGGTGGGTATCTTCCCCACCCATCCGCTGGCCCCGCGGGTGCTCATCGCCAATTCGCTGCTGGTGCCCGATTGGGCGAACTGGGAGGAGTTCTGGCGGCTGGAGGCGATGGGACTCACGGCGTACGGCCAGATGACGGCCGGTTCCTGGATCTACATCGGCACCCAGGGGATCCTCCAGGGGACGTTCCAGACCTTCGCCGCCGTCGCCGACCAGAGGTTCGGTGGGTCGCTGACCGGGCGGCTGGTGCTCACGGCCGGGCTCGGCGGCATGGGCGGCGCCCA
>CAXMLU010000379.1:0-6623 GCA_964194255.1 uncultured bacterium | reverse complement strand
GGTGGAAGGAAGGGGTTGAGGCGCTGGCGCCGGTTGACCAGCGCGGTCGGCCCGATGTCCTCAGGGCGGGTGAGCGGAGGTCCACCGGCGTTGCCCCCGCCCATGCTGGCGAAGAACATGTCCTCCTGGCGCCACACCACCCCTTTCGGGAAGCCGGTGGTGCCGCCCGTGTAGAGCAGGTAATGGTCGTCGCCTGACCGCGGCCCGAAGTCGAGAACCGCTGACCCTGACTCGACCACGTCCTTATAGGCGCTCCCCACCTCGATGATGAGACGGGGGGAAAAGGGTCGCTTTCGGAGAGCGTCGACGGGGTCTCGAAGCTCGCGGTGATGGAGAAGAGCCACCATGCCCGCGTCCTGGTACAGGTACGCCAGCTCATCCTCAACGTATCGATAGTTGATGTTGACTGGGACCGCGCGCAGCTTGAAGCAGGCCAGCATGGCCTCCACGTACTCGGCGCAGTTGTACATGAACAGCCCGACGTGATCGGAAGCGGCCACGCCGAGGCCCGTCAGCCCGTGCGCCAGGCGGGTGGCTCGGGCGTCCAGCTCCCGGTAGGTAAGACGCGTCTCATCGCATACGAGCGCCTCCCGATCGGGGACGTGATCGGCCACGCATTCGAAGAGATCGGCCAGATTGAATTCCATAGGTGCTCCCCCGGTCAGATCACAAAGCTAGATTGCGGCCGGTGCTCGTGGGCGAAGATGGCCTCATCCCCAAAGAGCGGTACGTGTCGAGCGAGTTCCTCGCGCTGGAGATGGACCGCCTGTGGCCCCGGGTGTGGCAGGTGGCCTGCCGGGAGGAGGAGGTCCCGAACACCGGTGACTACCTCGAGTACACCATCGGCGACCAGTCGATTCTGGTGGTGCGCACTGCCCCCGACTCCATCAAGGCGTACTACAACGCCTGCCTTCACCGCGGCACCCGGCTGGCCGATGGGTGCGGACACTTCGCCGGCGGCGAGATCCGCTGCCGCTACCACGCCTGGTGTTACGCCCTCGACGGGGCCGTGACCAGGATCGTGGACGCCGAGGAGTTCACCGGGATCCCGACCGGCCTCACCCTGGCCGAAGTTCGGGCCGACTGTTGGGGCGGATTCGTGTTCGTGAACATGGACAAGAGCGCCGAACCCCTCGTGGACTTCCTCGACCCTTTCCCCAAACTCCTCGCCCCGTACCAGCTGGAGCGTCTCCGTTTCCGCTCGTATCGCACGACCATCCTGCCGGCCAATTGGAAGGTGGTCGTCGACGCCTTCAACGAGGGCTACCACGTGCAGGGCACGCACCCACAGCTGCTGCCGTGGACCGACGATGTGAGCATCGAGTACGAGCAGTTCGACACCCACGCCCACTACGGCCGGCTTCCTCACGCCCGTCGCCAGCTCCGGCCGAGCCCTCGCCTCGGCCTCCGGGATGACGAGATCGACGAGGGGGAGATCCTGGCGTCGCTGGTGGCCGGGTTGGGCGGCTTGTTCTACGGCGAGGAGAAGCAGCTGGTCGACGACCTCCGTTCCCGGCCTCTGCCCCCCGGCACGACTCTGCTGGAGGCGTATCAACAAGGGCGGCGAGCACTGCTCTCCGGCCGCGGCGTCGACGTCTCCGGGTTGGACGACGACCAGCTGACCAGCGCCGACGATGTGTATTGGTTCCCCAACCTGGTCGGGCCGATTTATCCGGGGAGCGCCATCCTGTTTCGCGTTCGGCCCAACGGTCTGGATCCCGACTCTGCCGTCAAGGACACCTGGGTGCTGGAGTGGCCGAGCGCAGACGCGCCGTCGCAGATGTGTGAACGCAAGTTCTATCCGGATTGGACGGCACGAGATTGGGGACTCATCACTAACCAGGATTATGCCAACATGATCCACATCCAGACCGGGATGAAATCTCGAGGGTTCGTCGGGTCGCGGCTCAACACCCGTCAGGAGAGCAACCTGTTGCACATGCATCGCGTCATCGACCGTTACCTCACGTCCTGATGCTCTCAGCCGCCGACGACTATCCGATCCACCAGATCGCCGAGGTCATCCGCCACACCGGGACCAGCGACCGCAACTTCTACGACCGCTATTACTTCAACCTCTTCCCGCTGTCCGGCGACCTCTTCGCCGTGTTCGGTATGGGCCAGTACCCGAACCTCGGAACGACGGACGCCTTCCTGTGCGTGACGCGCAACAACATCCACCGGGTGGTGCGCGCGTCGCGGGAACTCGGAGCCGACCGGATGGACACCTCGGTCGGGCCGCTGCGAGTCGAGGTACTCGAAGGGCTGAAGCGGCTTCGCATCGTGCTCGAACCGAACGACTGGGACCTCGACCTCGATGCCACTTTCGAGGGATCGATACCTGCCCACCTCGAACCTCGTCACTGGCGCCGGGAGTTCGAGCGGGTCAGCTTCGACACCCAACGCCTGGCCCAGACGGGAAGATGGACAGGGCATCTGCGCGTCGGTGACGAGTCGTTCGACCTGTCGCCGGACAGATGGTGGGGCTACCGCGACCGATCCTGGGGGGTTCGGCCGGTCGGCGAGGCCGAGCCGGCCGGCATTCGGGCATCCCGTGCACCGGGAACGTTCTTCTGGTGCTACGCCCCACTCCAATTCGACGACCACACGCTGCTCTTCATCACCCAGGAGGACCGCGACGGGTCGCGCATCATCGAGGAGGCCGTCCGGGTTTGGAACGATTCGAGCCGGCCCGTGGACCACCTCGGCCGCCCCGAGCATGACGTGGAGTTCATCCCCGGGACGCGGGCGCCGAGGCGGGCGGAGCTGCACATGACGGAGCCCGACGGCACGCCGCTCCATGTGAGCGTCGATGTCGTACTGCCCTGCTATTTGTTGAAGGGAACTGGGTACGGCATGGACGAAGACTGGCGGCACGGCATGTGGCGGGGCCCGGACGTGCAGGTGGAGGGCCGGTTGTGGGATCTCACCGATCCAGCCGTGAGCTCGGGGCTGATCGGCCTGCTCGAAAACGTGGCAACCGCCAAACAATCGAGCGGTCCGAACGGTATGGGCATGCTCGAATTCGCCTGCGTCGGGCCGCACGACAAGTACGGCTTCGAAGGCTGGGAGGACATCGGCCTGGTGCCGCAGGCGTAAAAAATCGTTCGTTACCACCCGGACGGCTGACTACCCTCGCGCGAACCGTGCATTTCGAGGCGCTCCGTCGCGTCCGGCCCTACGTACGACCCTACGACCGCCAGATGCTCATCATGGCGGGCTGTGCGATCGCCGGCCTGGGCGCGTCCACGGTGATCCCGTTGGTGGTGAAGGCGGTCATCGACGGCCCGATCGCCCACGACCACCGGTCCGGCATCCTGGCCCTCGCCCTCCTCGCCTTGCTCCTCGGCGCCATCGAGTCCGCGTCCATGTGGTTGCGGCGTCTGGTCCTGGCCCGCGCCGCCCTCGGCATGGAAACGGACATGCGCAACGACCTCTACGCGCACCTCCAGCGCCTGCCGGTCGCCTTCCATGACCAGTGGCAGTCGGGGCAGCTCCTGTCCCGGGCCACCACCGATATCTCCACCATCCGCCGCTTCGTCGGCTTCGGCCTGGTGTTCCTCGTCGTCAACACGCTGACGTACGTGGCCGTGGTGGGCCTGCTCATCCGTCTCTACTGGCCGCTGGCCATCATCGTAGCGATCGCCCTCATCCCGATCCTCGAGCTGTCCCGGCGGTTCGAGCGCGGCTTCATGGAAGTGTCGCGTCGCCTCCAGGATCAGAACGGCGATCTCACCACCCTCGTCGAAGAGGCCGCCACCGGTATCCGCATCACCAAGGCCTTCGGCCGGTCCCGGCTCCTCGGGGGCCGCTTTGCCGCCCAGGCCCGGCTGCTTCACGGCACCGGCATGGAGCGGGTGACCATGCTCGGCCGGTTCTGGGCGGCCATCGAGGCCATCCCGAACGCCATGCTGGCCGGCGTGCTCCTCGGGGGCGCCCTGGCCGTCGGGCGAGGAGCACTCACCCTCGGCGGTCTGGTGGCGTTCGTCTCGCTGGTGCTGTCTCTGGCCTGGCCGGTCGACGCCCTGGGCTGGATCATCGGCACGGCCGAGGAAGCCGAGACGGCGGCGGCCCGCATCTTCGAGGTGTTCGACACGCCGCCGGCCATCGTCGACCGGCCCGACGCCATCTCCCTCCCTCGGTGCCACGGCCATCTGGCGTTCGATGATGTTGTCTTCGCCTATCCGGGCTCCACCCAGCTCGTGCTCGACGGGGTTCGCCTGCGACTCGAGCCAGGTGACACGGTGGCCGTGGTCGGCGCCACCGGTTCGGGCAAGACCAGCCTGGCGTTGCTGGTTCCCCGGCTCTATGACGTGACGGGAGGTCGGGTGACGATCGACGGCCACGACGTGCGGGACTTGACGCTCGACAGCCTCCGCCGCCACGTCGGAGTCGCGTTCGAAGACCCCATCCTGTTCTCGGCCAGCGTCCGCGAAAACCTGCTGCTCGGCTGGCCGGACGCCACCGACCGGGACTTGGCCGTCGCCATCGACACCTCCCAGGCGAGCTTCGTGCACGAGCTCCCGTGGGGGCTCGATACGCGCGTCGGCGAGCAGGGCCTCACCCTGTCGGGAGGCCAGCGCCAGCGCCTGGCGTTGGCCCGCGCCATCGTCGGCCGCCCCCGGCTGCTTGTGCTCGACGACCCGCTCTCGTCTCTTGACGTCCACACCGAGGCGCTGGTCGAGGAGGCCTTAGCCCGGGTCCTGGCCGACGTGACCGCGCTGCTCGTCGTCCACCGGCCCTCGACCGTGGCACTCGCCGATCGCGTTGCGTTCCTCGACGAGGGCCGCATCGCCGCGGTCGGCACGCACACCGAGTTGATGACGAACGTGCCCGCCTACCGGGCCATCCTCTCCCAGGAGGCCGAGCCGGCCGCGACGGCAGAAGCATGAGCACCATCCCGACCTCGCCGGCGGTAGAGGAATGGCGCGGTGTCGCCCCCGAGGACGCGGAAGAGGTCACCGGCCGGCTGAGCAGCGTGCTGCGCAGCCGGAGCCGGCGCTTGGCCGCCGACCTGCTGCGGCCCCACCGCAAAGCGCTGATCGTGCTGGCCCTTGTCATCATCGCCAACAACCTGGCCCTGCTGGTCGGCCCCTATCTGGTCAAGTACGGCATCGACAGCGGTATCCCGCCGCTGCTGAAACACGGAAGCGGCAACATGTGGCCACTTCTCTCGGCGGTAGCGGGAATCGTCGTGGCTGCTGCCCTCCAGGCCGTGACCTTCAACGCGTTCATGATCCGAACCGGCCAGATCGGCCAGGACGTGCTCTACGACCTGAGGACCCGGGTGTTCGACCACGTGCAGCGCCTGAGCCTCGCGTTTCACGAGCGCTACACGTCGGGCCGAGTCATCTCCCGGCTCACCTCCGATATGGACGCGGTGAACGACCTGTTCGAAGAAGGGTTGCAGGCGCTCATCATCGCCACCCTGTCGGCAGTGACGTGCGGGACGGCCATGCTGCTGCTCGACCCGGTACTCGGCGCCATCGCCGTCTTGTCGTTCCCGGTGGTCCTGCTGCTCACCCGCTGGTTCCGCGGCCAGGCCGAACGCGCCTACCGGGCCACCCGCGAGGCGATCGCCCTCGTCATCGTCCATTTCACCGAGTCGCTGGGCGGGATCCGGGCGGTGCAGGCGTTCCGCCGCCAACCTCGGAACCAGGCCATCTTCGACAATCTCGATGACCGGTATCGAGAGGCCAACGCGTGGACCATGCGCCTCGGCGCCGTCTACGCCCCCAGCCTCAAGCTGCTCGGCCACTTCACCACCGCGGTGGTGCTGTTGGTCGGAGCGCAGCGCGTGCTTCATCACCAGACGCAGGTCGGTGTGCTGGCCGCCATGTTCCTCTACCTGCATCGCTTCTATGACCCCATGCAGGACCTGGCCCAGTTCTACACAGTCCTGCAGGCGGCCGCCGCGTCCGTCGAGAAGCTGGCCGGCGTCCTGGACGAGGCCCCGGCCGTGGCCGAACCGACCGAGCCGGCTGCCCTGGGCGGCGACGCCAACGGTGAGATCCGCTTCGAGGGCGTCCGTTTCGCGTACCGGCCTGGCCTGCCCGCCGTGTTGGGCACCGACGGCCCGCTCGACCTGGTGGTCCCCGCCGGTCAGACCGTGGCTCTGGTGGGTGAGACCGGCGCGGGGAAGTCGACCATCGCCCGTCTGATTGCCCGCTTCTACGACCCCACCGAAGGCCGGGTCCGCCTCGACGGCATCGACGAGCGCGACCTCACCGATCGGGATCTGCGCCGCGCCATCGTCACCGTGACCCAGGAGAGCTTCCTGTTCTCCGGAACGGTCGGGGACAACATTCGCTTCGGCCGTCCGGATGCCAGCCAAACGGAGGTGGCGGCGGCGGCGCGTGCCATCGGCGCCGACGACTTCATCGTCGCCCTCCCCGAGGGATACGACACCGACGTACGCAAGCGGGGCGGCCGGCTGTCCGCCGGGCAGCGCCAGCTGGTCAGCTTCGCCCGCGCCTTCCTGGCCAACCCCCGCGTCCTCATCCTGGACGAGGCCACGTCGTCGCTCGACCTGCCGAGCGAACGGCTCGTGCAGCGGGCCCTGCGCACCCTGCTGGCCGAGCGCACGGCCGTGATCATCGCCCACCGCCTGTCGACGGTGGAGA
>CAXMLU010000378.1:0-5015 GCA_964194255.1 uncultured bacterium | reverse complement strand
GTGGAGCACCTGGCCGAGGCCCTGGATCAGGCCCGTCTGTTCGCCGAGGCCCTCCAGGCCAAGATCGTCACGACCGAAGCGCAATTGGCGCAAATGGCTGCCAAGGCCGCCAAGGTTCGGGGGGCGCTGCGGGCCCAAGCGGTCACACTCTTCGTGACGGGCGGCCGGGCGGCGACGTTGCAGGCCATGACGCAAACCCGTCCTTCCGACATGGTGATCACCCAGGCCTATCTGTCCCGAACCTTCGCCAGCGAGCAGGACTCCCTCGACCAGATGCGAAGCATCGGCCGGCAGCTCAAGGATCAGCGGGCGACGCTGGATTCGGCGCGGCGCCAGGCCGTTGACGCGCTGGCCAAGGTGAGAGCCGATCGGCAGGCGGCGGCGGGCGCCGAAGCGGCGCAGCTGGCCATCCTGGGAAGGCTCCAGGGCGAGTTGGGGACCCTGGTGGCGGTCGAGCAGCAGCGTCTGGCCGCCATTGATGCGGCCCGGGTCCAGGCCGAGCTGGCGGCCCGATTGGCGTCTTCGGCCGCCTCCCGATCCCGGTCAACCCCCCCCGCCCTGGGCCAGCCCGGTGGCGGGCCGCTGGGTCCGGTGCCGGCGCCGAACGGCGGGGCCGCCGCCGCGGTGGCTGCCGCTCAGGCTCAGCTCGGCAAGCCGTATGTGTACGGGGGAGCCGGCCCCGGCTCGTTCGACTGTTCCGGTCTGACCATGTGGGCATGGAGAGCCGGTGGCGTGTCGTTGTCCCACGGCGCCACCGCCCAGTACTTCTCGACCGCGCACGTACCCGTGGCCCAAGCCCAGCCCGGTGACCTCGTGTTCTGGGGCAGCGGGAGCTACATGTACCACGAAGGCCTCTACGTGGGCGGTGGCCAGATGATCGAAGCCGAACACAGCGGCACGGTTGTGCACTACGCGTCTATCTACCGGTCCGGTTTGTATCCCCTCGTCGGCCGGCCCTAGCGGAGGCAGTCGGCCCTAATGGGGATCGACCGAGTTACTCGGGCTTCGCCGGCTCGTCTTCTTTGGCGTTGGCGCCCTCCGCCAGGCCCTTCTTGAACTCCTGCTGCGCGGAGCCGAGATTGCGGGCCAGCTTGGGGATCTGCGAGCCTCCGAAGAGCACGGCGATGACGACGATGACAATGAGCAGGTCCGGGCCGAGGATCTCGGCAAATAACGTGGCAGCCATGTCATTCTCCTCTTCGGCGTAGCGGAAACGCCGAGTTCAGACTACCGGACCCGTGCCAAAGCGCATAGCGCGGCGCGGGCGGAGTCGTCGTCCGCCAACCCGCCGGGCGGCTCAGCGGCGGTCGCCCCGAGGCCGGTCCTTGAGCGGGGCCAGGCGGAAGGCGGCGGCGATCGACGCGGCGGCGGCGATGGCCGCCAGCAGCCCGAGACCGGCCCGCAGACCGACGAGGCCGGAGACGCCTCCGACCAGGGGCGGGCCGGCCACGATGCCCAGGTAGCCGGCGGCGGTCAGGCCGCCCACGGCGACGGCCGGTCGCTCGAAGACGTCACCGACGGACGATACGAGCAGGGGCCAGCACATCGAGATGCCGAGGGCGGCGGCCACCAGCCCGCCCACCGCCACAGGGGTGGACGGCGCGATGGCCTCGACGAAGATGCCAACCGCGGCCAGGCCGCCGCCGGCAGCGGCGCCTCTGGCGCCGCCAAGTGCGCCCACGGAGGGTCCCAGGGTGGCCCGCCCGACCGTGGCCAGGGCCTGACCAGCTACGTAGGCGCCGGTTCCGATGAGGACGCCCGCAGCCACCCTCGACCGGAGGAAGAGCACGCCCCAGGTGGTGATACCGCCCTCGACCAGGGCGCAGGCGGAGAAGACGGCCGCGAGCAGCAGCAGGCGCTCCCGGCGCAGGATCGTCAGGGAATGGAACAGCCCGTGGCTCTCGCCCGCTCCTCCCGCTGGCAACGGCGAACGCCGGGACAAAAAGGCGATCCCGCACGCCCCGATGCCGATGGCCGCCCAGCACCATCGCCAGGACACGCCGAGGTGGAGGGCCAGGCCGGTGAGGCCGGCCCCGATCACGGTGCCGGCGTTGTACCAGGCGTGGAAGCGGACCAGGCGGCCGGACGAACCGGCCAGCCCGGCGGCGGCGGCGATGTTCATGACCACGTCCACGCCGCCGCCGGCGACCAGCGCCACCGCGAACACGATGGTGAACAGGCTGACGCCGCGGGTCAGAGTCACAGCCACCGTGAGCAGCCCCCACAGGGCGAGGGCACGGGTCATGGCCCGGGTCGTGCCCCACCGCTCGGCCAGCGGTCCGCCGATGGCGTTGGCGGCCGCCCCGGCGGCGACGGCGACCGCCAGTAGCAGCCCGAACCGGTCGTCGTTGAGATGCAGGGAACGCTCGACGTCGAGGGTGGCGATCGCCCAGCTTCCCCAGAACAGGCCGTAACAGGCGAACCCGGCGGCGACCGGCCGGAGGGTGGTGCTCATGGGCGAGGTGACTCAGACCGGCCCGAGGATCACGAGCGGGATGTGGCGCTCAGTCTTGCGCTGGTAGCCGTCGTAGCCCTTGTAGACGGCCTGCATGGCCGGCCACAGCTGGGCCCGCTCGTCGTCGGTTGCCGTGCGGGCCCGCATCTTGCGTGCCTCTCCCTCCAGCTCGACGGTCACGTCCGGATGGGCCAGCAGGTTCACATACCAGTTCGGGTGACGGGAGCTCCCACCGTTGGACGCGATCACCACCAGCCGGTCACCGTCGGGCTGGAAGAAGAGCGGGGAGGTGCGGGGCTGCCCGGATTTGCGGCCCGTGGTCGTCAGCAGGAGCACGGGCGCCTTGCCCATCCTCCCGCCGATGCGCCCCTTGGTGGCGTGGAAGATAGCGCGGTGGGTCTGGGCCATGCCTTTCTGGACGAGATTGGTAGGCATGGACCTACCCTACGGCTTCGGCCAGGAGATCGACTTGCTCGATTCCCGGCGAGCAGGGGAACAGGATCAACTCGTCGCAGCCCGCCGCCGCGAACGCGTCCACCGTGGTTTGCACCGCACCCGGAGACGTCAAGGTACCGCCGGCGATGATGTCGACCATGCCTGGCATGAACGCGTAGTAGTCACGCAGATAGGCGCCGGCGTGTTCGGTGGCGAGGGGACCGAGCGAGAAATAGGCGAGGGCGAGAAGCCGGGGCTGCCCTTCCCGTCCCGCTGCGGCCCACGCGGCGCGGGCCGCCTCGGCGCCGGCCGCGAAGAAATGCGGGCCGCCGCCCCCGGAAATCCATCCGTCTCCCCACCGGGCCACCCGCGTCATGGCGGCCGGGTTCTGACCCCCGAGCACAACAGCCGGCCCACCCTGGCGGCGGGTGGCGGGGCCGATCGCACCGGCGGTCCCTCTGGAGTCGCCCGCCCAGAGGTGGTGCATCTCCTCCAGCTGGGAGTCGAACAGCCGGCCGCGCCGGCTGAAATCCACGCCGCTGGCCGTGTAGTCGTCTTCCCTGCCACCGACGGCCATCCCCAACACCAGGCGCCCCTCCGAGATGGAGTCGATGGTGGCGGCCTGCTTGGCCAGCAACGCGGCGTTGCTGCGCAGTGGGGCAATGAGGATGGCAGTGGTGAGACGGACTCGAGCCGTGACCGCGGCGGCCGCGGCGAGGGAGGTCAGCGGTTCGTGGTTGCCGTACACGATCCGATCGATGGTTCCGAGGCTGGCGAAACCTCGCTCTTCGCCCCGCCGGGCCCAGTCGACGATGGCCCTCCCCTCCACCCCGGGGATCATGGCCGGAAGGCCGACGCCGATGTCCATGGGCCGGGACCCTAGCGGTGGGGGTTTCCTACGTAGCCAGGTGTCAGCTGACCCTTTCCCCGAATATGTCCCAGAAACGGCGCTCTTCGTCCATCGGCGCGTCGTCGACGCGGCGGTCCCGATCGAAGATCATGGTGGCCCGCCGGTTGTTTTCGTAGCCCGGCCAGGTGGCGTCGGGCTGCCCGGTGCGGGCGAACGACGTCCATCGTTGCATCATCGCCGTCGACAGCTCGCCGGCGGCCGGATCCTGGTCGGCGCCGGTGAAGGAGTTGAACGGGGGTTGGTCGAGGGTGCCGAACACGAAGGGGATTTCCAGGGCGTGAGGCGATCCGAGGATTCCTCCAAGCACCGGACTGGTCCAGGCGAAGAGGTAGGAGAAGGTGTTGGCCTGGTGCGCCGCCTGGGCCTCGGCGAAGCGCAGGACCGGGACCCGGAACACCAGGTCGGTGAGGATGGCGAACCAGAGGGCGGTAGGCGTGGCCGCCTCGCCTCGAACGGTGCGGGCCTTCGCATAGACCTCGATAGCCTCGTCGGCGTGCTCGCCGAGCACCCGCCCCATCCGGCGCCGTAGGCGGGCGTCGTCAAGCGTGAAAGCGGCGCGGTCGCCGATGGCGAACAGCGTGACTTCGTCGCGGTTGGTGCCCACGATCACCTCAACGTGGCGGGCGGCGCCGGCGCGGATGGCGGCTATCGGCGGACGCGGCAGGACGCCGTGGTCGACGGTGGGGGAAAAGGGCAGCCCCTGGGTGATGCGGTGCGTGGCCGAGACCTGCGCCTGCGCAGCCAGGAGCCGGTCGATCGGCACGTCGCGCAGTGCGGCCAGGCCGCGTGGGTCTCCGGCCAGCCCGAGTTCGGTCAAGAGGGCGTGGCCCGACCGTTCGGAGGTTTCGAACGTTCCCGCGGTGGGAGCGCCGCTCTGGCCGACCGCCCTCCGGAAAAGGCCGGCGGCCGCCGGCATCCCGCACAGCGCGGTCACGCTCATGGACCCGGCCGACTCGCCAAAGAGCGTCACGTTGTCGGGGTCGCCCCCGAACGAGGCGATGTTGTCCCGTACCCAGCGGAGGGCGGCCACCTGGTCGAGGAGACCCCAGTTCCCGGCCGCGCCGGATTCGTCGTCGCGGAGCGCCTCGCCGGCGGCGAAACCCAAAACCCCCAGGCGGTAATTGATCGTCACCACCACCACGTCGTGGGCGGCGAGATGAGCGCCCTGGTAGAGGAAGCCGGCGCCCGAGCCGGTCTCGAAGCCCCCGCCGTGCA
>CAXMLU010000377.1:0-5049 GCA_964194255.1 uncultured bacterium | reverse complement strand
GACATGCTCCAGGCCATGAACACCGGCCACGACGGGTCCCTCACCACCATCCACTCCAATGGTCCCCGCGACACGCTGGCCCGCATCGAAACCATGACCCTCATGTCGGGCTTCGACCTCCCGATTCGGGCCATTCGCGAGCAGATGGCCTCCGCGCTTGACCTCATCGTGCACCTGACCCGACTGCGTGACGGAACCCGTCGCATCACTCACGTGACCGAGGTCCAGGGGATGGAAGGGGATGTCATCACCCTGCAGGACATCTTCTTGTTCGACTTTGGCATGGGCGTCGACGAGACCGGCCGATTCCGTGGCCACCTCAAGGCCACAGGCATCCGGCCGAAGTTCACGGAGAAGCTGCAGGACGTGGGCATCAAACTGAGCGCGGATCTCTTCCATTCCGACGGGTTCGTACGTAAAGCGGTGGGGAACCGTTGAGCCCGCGTCGCCCCACCTTCCGTCGGCGGATGGCGGGCCTGGGCGCCCTCTTCGTTCTGGCCGTCGCCACTTCGGGACTGGCGGCAGGAGCGGCGGGCGCCGACGCAACCAGCCTGTCCATCCGGAAGGTTGACACCACGAAGTTTCCGAAGGTTTCCATCTCGGCCATCGCCGTCGGTGGAACCCCGGACCTGAGCAAGTTCACCCTGCGGGAGAACGGGGCCTTCGTCGACCCCAAGGCGTTTAACGTGACCCCGATCGACAAGACGCCCACGCCCGTGGGAGTTGTCCTTGCCATCGACGTCTCGGACGGCATGAAGGACCAGAACCGGTTCGCTTTGGTCAAGGCGGCCGCGAAGCAATTCGTCCAACACAAGGCGGCGGCTGACCAGGTCGCCATCGTGGCGTACGCGACGACGTACACACAGATCTCCGACTTCACTTCTGATTCCAGTGCCCTGACCGCGTCTCTCGACAAGCTCGCCCTCGGCGGGGGCCGACGTGAGTGGGACGCTGTCGCATTTAGCGCCGGCCTGTTTGACGCCCACCCAGAGCTGCAACACAACATCGTGCTCGTCACCGGGGGCCGGGATACCCTCTCCAAGCAGGACTCGAACGCGGCGCTCCAGGCTGTACTCGACCGGCACGCGGCGGTATTTGTCCTTGCCCTTACCGGGAAAGACTTCGAAGAGACCGCCCCCCGCGGTCTGGCGGAAGGTTCAGGTGGACAGTTCCTGGCGACAGCTGATCCCAACGCCATCGCCGGCCTTGCCGCTCGGGCGCAACAGTCGCTGGCTGACCAGTACCTGATTACGTACACGTCAATCGCGAAGACACCGACCATCGACCTCGAGGTGTCGGTTGGTGCAGTGTCGGCGACCGCGAAGGCCGTGAGTCCGGGGACGGTCAGCGAGGGTGCGTCCCTGCCGCAGGTATTGAAGCCGTCGGGACTTGGATTCCTTCACAGTGACTCGGTGAAGTGGGCAGTCGGAGGCCTGGCCCTACTGGCCGGCGGTCTCGGCGCCTTCGCCCTTCTGTCTCTCACGGTGAAAGAAGAGTCGACGCTCTCGGCCGCCATCCGGCCGTACAACGAAGCCGCGCCGATCGAGGAGAGCGACGGCAAGCGCCCGAGCTTCGCCGACACCGGGCTGATCAAGCGGGCGGTAGGCCTCACCGGCCGGCTGGCCGACTCCCAAGGAATTCTGGAGCGGGTTGAGCGGCAGCTGGAGGAAGCGAACCTTCCCCTCCGGGCCGCAGAGGCCATCTTCTTCTACCTCGCCGGAGTCGTCACTCTCAGCCTCATCGCTCTGTTTGCCAAGGGTGTTGTCATTGGAGCCTTCGTGCTCTTCCTGACCGTCGCCGGCCCGATGGGTGCGCTCAACTACGCGGTCAAGAGCCGGCGAAAGAAGTTCACCTCGCAGTTGCCTGACATGCTCCAACTGCTCTCCGGCACGCTGCGGGCGGGCTACTCGATGCTTCAGGGAGTCGAGGCCGTGTCCACCGAGGTGCAGGATCCCATGGGCCACGAGCTGCGACGGGTACTGGGCGAGGCTCGCTTGGGAAGGCCCCTCGAAGAGGCCCTTGACGACTGCGCCGCCCGGATGGGTAGCGACGACTTCTCGTGGGCCGTCATGGCCATAAGCATCCAGCGTGAGGTGGGCGGCAACCTGGCCGAGCTGCTGGCGACGGTGGGGGAGACGATGGTGTCACGAGAGCGCCTCCGCGGAGAGATCCGGGCTCTCACCGCTGAGGGCAAGATCAGCGCCATCGTGCTCGGGCTCTTGCCGCTGGGTCTGGGAGTGGCGATGTACACGATCAACCCGAAGTACATGAGCGTGCTGTTCCACGATCCCATCGGCCAAGCCATGTTGGCGGGAGCCATCGTGTGGGCCATGTTCGGGTTCTGGTGGATGAAAAAGACGATCGCGATCGAGGTCTGACATGGGTCCCCTATTCGTTGCAGCCGGTTTCGCCGTCGCCATCGGTCTTGGTTTGATTGCGGTGTTGGGACAGGTCGAAGAGCGGGCCACAGTCCGGGACTCGCTTCGCCAGATCAACGACTACCAGGTCGAGAACCAGCGCGAGCGGGAGCTGCTCGACCCCATAGCCAAGCGGGTTGTCGCCCCATTCACCGGCGTGCTCACGGACCTGGGGAAGCGGTTCACCCCCGAGGGCTACATCGAAACGGCGCGCAAAAAACTGGTCATCGCCGGACGACCCGGACAGGATGCGCTCGACCGGTTCTTGGCGATTCGGGTCATCACCTTCGCGCTCGTGCCTCTGGTGGCCGTCCTCATCTTCGTGGCCAAGTTACTGAACACGTCACTGACCAAGTCGCTTCTCTCCGGGAAGATGCCGCTGATGGCGTTCGCCTTCCTGGCCCTGGTGCTCGTTCTCGGCCCCGATGCCATCCTGAATCGCAAGGTCGTGGAGCGCCAGCACCAGGTCCGCAAGGAGCTCCCGGACATCCTCGATCTGTTGACGATCAGCGTTGAAGCCGGTCTGGGTTTCGATCAGGCCCTCGATCGCACCATCGCGGCGGTGCCCGGTCCCATGTCGGAAGAGTTTCGCCGCATGCTCGGCGAAGTGCGCGCCGGTTCGCAGCGTTCCGTAGCCCTCCGTGGACTGGACGAGCGCACGGACGTTCCCGAGGTCCGGTCCTTCGTGCTGGCCCTCTTGCAGGCGGACACCTTCGGCGTGTCGATTGCCCGTGTGCTGCGGTCACTGGCCGACGACATGCGGGTCAAACGTCGTCAGCTGGCCCAGGAGAAGGCCATGAAGGCACCGGTGAAGATGCTTCTCCCGATGGTCTTCTGCATCTTCCCCGCCCTGTTCATCGTGGTGATCGGACCGGCGATGATCAACATCTATAAGACCTTTAAGTAGGTTACGTGGGTGCTGGAGCACCGAACTGAGAAGCTTTACGTCGCGGCCCTCGGGCTATTCGGTCTCCTGATCGGAAGCCGGCCGATCGGCGACAACTCGCTGCTCACGCATTTGCGCACAGGGATGACCATCGCCGCGGGCAGGGGGATACCCCGGCGGGACACCTACTCGTTCACCGCTCTGCACCACCCGTGGGTGGTGCAGAGCTGGCTTCCCGAGGCCTCGTACGGCCTCTTGCAGCGGGCTGGGGGACTGAGGCTGGTCGTGCTCGAGCAGGCCCTGCTCAGCGCCGCCCTGGCCCTCACGATCGCCTGGCTGGCCCGAACGGGCACAGCCGCCACCACCGCTTTCGCGGGTGTCCTGGCCGTGTTCACGGGAGCCGGTTATTGGGCCCCCCGGCCGCTCCTCTTCGGCCTGCTCTGCCTGGCCCTGACCATCGCCATCACCGAGGGTTCGGTGAGTCCGTGGTGGCTCGTCCCGGTGGTTTGGGTGTGGGTGAACTCGCACGGATCTTTTCCGCTCGGCTTGCTCTGGGTTGTGCTCACTGTCGTCGGCGAGGCGTTCGACGGGCTCGGTACCGTCTCCAAGCGGCGACTCAAGTGCCTAGGAGCCTTTCTGGTCGGACTGACCGCGTCCGCCGTCAACCCCCTCGGTCCTCGGCTGCTGCTGTTCCCGCTGAAAGTGCAGCAAAAGCAGGCGGTCTTCAAGGCGATCATCGAGTGGCGATCACCAAATTTTCAGTCCGGTCCCGGTCTCATCGCTCTGTGCGGCATCGCCGCGGTCCTCGTCATCCTCGTGCGCCGCCGCATCTCCTGGACATATGCGCTCCCGTCGGCGGCATTCCTCGCCGCCGGGCTCTTCGCCGCCCGGAACCTCGCGGCCGCCGCCATTGTCTTTGCTCCCGCCCTCGGCCAGGCCCTGCGCGGCGGGGTTGGAGTCCCGCTTCGGCGACGAAGCCGGGTTGGTGCGCCCGGTCAGCCGGTGGACGGGGCCGGTAGGGTAGGGGGCGGGGTTGGGGCGCCCGGCCGGGGCATCAACCTTGACGCCGTTTTTGCCGCCCTCATGGCGGCCGTTGCGGTAGTGGCCATCGCCGTCGTGCTCAGCCGGCCCGCGACGAGTCTCGACGGCTTCCCCGTGGCGGCGACCACCTGGATCGATCAGGCCGGCCTCCGCGCCGAGCCCCATCGGATAATCGAACCAGATGTGGCCGGGAACTATCTCGAGTACCGATTTGGTACCGACGCAAGTGTGTTCATTGATGACCGCTACGACATGTATCCGACCTCGGTAGCGCAGGATTACCAGACGATGTTCTTCGTCCGGTCGGGCGCCCTCGACGTCCTCGATAGATACAAAGCTGATGTCGTTCTTTGGCAGGAACACCAGCCTTTTGTCACGCTGCTCCAGGCCACCGGCCGGTGGCGGGAAGCCTTTCACGGCGGCGGGTGGGTGGTACTGCTGCGACGCTAGATGGCCGGCTCTCAGGCCCCGATCACCTGGCTCGCGCTGCGGGACAAGCTGCCGCCAGTCGCTCTGCCGAATGCGGTGATCGAGGCAACGCACACCACGGCGATCAACGCCAGCAACAACGCGTACTCCACCAGGCTGGCGCCTCGCTCACTGCGGCGGTCCTGCGTCGTTTCGCAAAGAATGTCATCCATAGCCGATTCCTAAGTCCTGTCTTGCTGTGTCCCCAAGAAAGCCGACGGGCGGACCCCAGTGGGG